>JAPUKZ010000370.1 GCA_027295405.1 Gammaproteobacteria bacterium | reverse complement strand
TACCGATACATTGTTGTGAAGTCCCGGTGTGTACGCATGCTAGAATTTCGTCTCCCTCACAGTTGACGTGATAAATATGATAGAGCAGCTTGCACAGTACCATCCGGCGCTGCCGGATATTGCGGTCATTTTGATTCTGCTACTGGCGGCGTGGCTCGCCTACTGGTTCACCTCCCGGTTTTTGCTGGTTGCGGTGCGCTCGCTGGCCAAACGCTCGGCTCAAACCTGGGATGATGCCCTGATTAACAATGGGGTCGGCGCAAAACTGGCGCAGTTGGTCCCCGTCTTCATTATTTACACGGGTGTTGATTTGTTGCCCAGTGTTGAGCACTGGGTAGAGGCGCTGATACTGAACGTCACCAGCGCCTATATGATAGTGGTGGTGGTGATCACCATCACCGCGGTGCTCAGTGCTGTCAATGACATATACGAATCCAATCCCCGGGCCCGGCAGCGGCCGATCAAGGGGTTTATCCAGTTATTGCAACTGGTGGTCATGATCGTGGGTGGGCTGTTATTTATCGCGGCGCTGCTGGACCGCTCTCCGGTGCTGTTGTTGGGCGGTTTTGGCGCTATGACCGCGGTTCTGTTACTGGTATTCAAAGACACGCTGTTGTCCCTGGTGGCCAGCGTGCAACTGACGGCCCAGGATATGGTCCGGGTAGGTGACTGGATCGAGGTGCCGCAGTTTGGTGCCGACGGGGACGTGGTCGACGTGGAACTGCACACTGTGAAAGTGCAGAATTGGGACAAGACCATCACCACCATTCCCACCCACCGGCTGATCAGTGATTCCTTCAAGAACTGGCGCGGCATGTCTGCCTCGGGGGGGCGTCGCATCAAGCGGGCCCTGCACCTGGATGCATCCTCGATTCATTTTATGAGTGAGGAAGAGGTGGACCGCAGTAAACGCTTCCTGCTACTGGAAGAATACCTTGCGGGCAAAGAGGGCGAATTGTCTGAATACAACAGGGAGCTGGCCGACGCGACAGAGGCGGAGCAGGATGCCACTGTGAATATGCGCCGGCTGACCAATATAGGCACCTTCCGGGCCTATGCCTGGCGCTACCTGAAGCAACATCCGCAAATACACCAGCACATGACCCTGATGGTGCGGCAGCTGCCGCCGGGGCCCCAGGGCGTACCTATCGAGCTGTACTGCTTTACCACCACCACCGCCTGGGGTGAGTACGAAGATATCCAGGCGGACATCTTCGATCACCTGCTGGCTATCGTTCCAGAGTTCGGCTTGCGCCTGTTCCAGCAGCCAGCGGGCACGGAATTCTCAGTAAGACAGTTGTAGCGGCGGAAAGCGCGCCAGGATGCGGTCGGCGGCTTCGTTGTAGGGCTGTTGCGATTGTTGCACTTCGCCCTTTAATTTGGATTCGATGACGCTGCGCCAGACAGACTGGTCCAGGGCCGGGTCCACGACATCGACGATGAAGGTGCCCTGGGTGTACTGCTTGACCCGCACCTCGGTACCGCCGCAATTCCAGCAGCTGTAGTGGGCGCGACGGTTATAGGAGCCGTAGCCCGCCCCGTAGCTCATGCCGGTGTTGTAGGTACGCACATCAGTTTTCTCCTGCACTACCAGGTGCCAGGTAATGAGTAAGTCGGCCTGCTTCGGGTCATCAATTACGGTGATACCCTTCTTTGCCACTGCCTGCTTTAGCGCATCATCAATCCGCTCTCTCTGCATGTCGCTGATGAACATCTTCGAGCTGTTCCCCGAGACACTGCCAGATTGAGGCATGAAGGCCAGGGTCTTGATGTTGCTGAAATCATAACCCTGCTTGAAATCCACCGTGGGTTCCGGCGGGGCGCTGGCGCAGGCGGCAAGCACAGCCAGCAGTAAGATCGCGAGAATCCGGGACATTGTGGCGTCGTGGTGTGTGGTCATGGTATTGCTCCTGTATAAGCGCGCCAGCGGGTGTTTAAAGCGCAAGTCTAGCCCAGATCAAACCCGGTGTAACTCACCCGATGGTGGCGCTTGCACCGGTTCAGGGCGGCTAATAGGACAGGTTGTAGTGAATCCCGATCAGCAGCAGGTTGTCGCCGCGGCTGCCATCCGCCTGACGACCGCTGTCGTACTGTACTCAAGGTAGAGGATATCGTCGACCAGCTTGTTTTTGAGCAGATACTGTATCGAAAGATAGGATTCCTGCTGGTGCAATTTGCCATGATAGCCGCCATTGGTGGGTTTCAGGTCGTTGTAGGCGACCCGGGCCTGCCATTTCGGGTTAATGCTATAGCTGCCGTAAAGCTCAAAGCCACGCGCATGCCCTTCTCCAGGGAGTAGTCCCAACCCTCGAAGGTATTCTGCGGGCCGCGAATCCCGATCTGAATGCTGCGTTTCGGGTCCAGCAATCCGTCTTCCACCGCCAGCCGGAAAGGGCAGCCATGGGCAGTATCAGCAAGGTACGGATCATAAATACCTGGATCAGGTTCCAGAAGTTCAGTGGCAGCGGGCATCTCCAGCGCCGTGCCTGTCGGCGTCGTCATGCCTTGAGAAACTGTATTCATACCCGCGGCAGATACTCGGGCCAGTACAGACGCAGATAGGCGGTCATGGCACGATTGGTCTCCAGAGACATCTCCTCGGTGACATAACCATGCTGTTGGAAGGAAAGCTCCCAGAACCCCTCCAGCATGCGAATAGCGTGGTGCAGGATAACCTCGGGCGCTGGCTTGGCGGGCAGTATCAGCGTTTTTCTATAGTTTTCGACCATCGCCTGGGCAATGGCGGCATCGCCGATGGTATCCACCTGCCGTGATTTCCAGGTGCGCAACGGACCGATGATCAGTAGCAGGGCAGGGGGGTGCGCGTTGATAAATTCCCTGCTGCGCTCGGTGTGCTCGATCAGTACCTGCTGCCAGTCGGCGCCCGCCGGCGCTACGCTATCCCTGATGATGTCCGCGAACATCTTGTCGTAGCGCTCAACCAGGGCGATAAAAACAGCTTCGATATTGGGAAAGAAGTGATACACGGAGCCGGTGGCCACCGCCGCCGCATCCGCCACATCGTACAGGCTGATCTCCCGCTCCGGTTGCTCCTCAATCAGCTTGTTGGCAGCGTCCAGTATCTGATCGAATTTGGCGATGCCCCGGGCCTGGGTGGGCTTGCGGTAGAACTGTTCGCTGTTTTTGGTGCGTTCTTTTAGTACGTTCACGGCTTTGGTCA
>JAPUKZ010000037.1 GCA_027295405.1 Gammaproteobacteria bacterium | reverse complement strand
TACCCAAAGCATTCCCTGCGGTCATGGGGCACGCTGAATCCGCCCTATAAAATTGCGGCCACGGCATGGCCGATCAATTTAATGGCACCATTCTCGTCGTCGGCCTGCATCTCCAGGCGCACCCGCTCTTCGCCGTCCTGTTCAAATTTCTCGACCACCTTGCCAGTGCAGGTGATCTGCGCGCCCAGCTGGGTGATGGCGCCAAAACGTACACCGTAGCTGCGCAGCTGCTGCTGGGGTACCCAGTTGGTCAGCAGTTGGCCAAGATAGGCCATGCCCAGCATGCCGTGTGCAAACACGTCGGGCATGCCCGCCGCGTGTGCGAAATCGATGTCGATGTGGATGGGATTGTGGTCACCGGAGGCGCCGGCAAACAGCGCCAGGGTGGTACGGCTGATGGCTGGCTTTGCCACTGGCGGTAGTTCGTCACCGACATTCACTGCTTCAAAAGATACTGCTGTCATATTGTGCTCTCCCTATCCGTTGCGCATGACCAGCGTTTGGATCGTTTTGGCCACCAGTTCGCCGTGCTGGTTGGTCGCCGTGGTTTCTTCCACGGCAAACTCCAGGGCGCCGCCTTTCTTGTCGTAGATATCGGTGATGGTTGATTCCAGTGTGATCACGTCACCCGCGCAAATTGGCGCGAAGTAATCGAACTGCTGTTCGCCATGCAGCAAACGGGCCAGGTCGACGCCCATGGGCGCGTACTTCGCTGCCACATCAGTGCCGCTGGCGTTGAGTGAAAACACGAAGGTCGGCGGGGCGGGCAGGGCGCGATAGCCCGCGGCTTTTGCCGCCGCTTCATCGCTGTAAATCGGGTTGTCTTCGCCCACTGCCATGGCAAAGAATTTCAGCTGGCCGGTCTCCACGGGCACGCTGTGCGCCGGGAAGCTGTGGCCGATGTAACTTCTGTCCAACATGTGATAACTCCTGTTCAAAGGTTGGATTGCGACTGGTAAAGCGTTACCACGCAGGCGCCGCCGAGTCCGAGATTGTGTTGCAGGGCCACGTTTACGCCGGGCACCTGCCGGGCTTCTGCCGTGCCGCGTAGCTGGTTGACCAGCTCGTAGCATTGGGCCAGCCCGGTAGCACCGAGCGGATGCCCCTTTGACAACAGGCCGCCGGAGGGATTGGTGACACACTTGCCGCCGTGGGTGTTGTCGCCGTCCAGTATGTATTTCTCTGCTGTACCTTCCGGGGTGAGGCCCAGCGCCTCATAGGTAATCAGCTCGTTGGCGGTGAAACAGTCGTGCAATTCGCAGACGCGCACGTCCTGGGGAGATACACCCGTTTGCTGATAGACCTGATCGGCGGCGGCCTTGGCCATATCGAAGCCGACAACTTTGCGCATATCGTGGTCGCCGAAGGTACTCTCGAAATCGGTGGTCATGGCCTGGCCGGCGATAAACACGCCGGTGCTGAGCTTGTTGGCCCTGGCGAAAGCTTCACTGCAGACAATCGCTGCCGCGGCGCCGCAGGTCGGTGGGCAACATTGCACGCGGGTCAGCGGGTCAAAGATCATGGGGGTGGCGAGCACTTCTTCCTCGGTCATTTCCTTGCGGAAGATAGCCAGCGGATTGGCGGCCGCATGCCGGCTGGCTTTCACGCGTATTTTGGCCAGGGTCTCAGGCTTGGTGCCGTACTCCTTCATGTGTTCGCGGGCGGCGCCGCCGAAAAACTGCGCGGCAAACGGTGACTGCGAATCAAAACCCTGCAGTTCCACCATCTCTCGGCTGAAGCGACCGAGTGGGTTTGGGCGGTCATCGAATACGCTGCCCAGTGCGCCGGGAGTCATCTGCTCGAAACCGAGCGCCAGGGCGCAGTCCACGGCGCCGGATTCCACGGCCTGTCGGGCCAGGAACAGGGCAGAGGAGCCAGTGGAGCAATTGTTGTTGACGTTGACGATGGGAATGCCGCTCAGGCCCACGCCATAGAGTGCAGCCTGGCCGCAGGTGGAATCGCCATAAACATAGCCGACATAGGCTTGCTGCACCTTGTCATAGCCGAGACCAGCGTCATCCAGCGCCTGGCGCGCCGCCTGGGCGCCCATGACATCATAGGGTTCGCTGGCGCCTGGCTTGGTGAAGGGGATCATGCCGACACCGGCCACGATTACTTTATCTGTCATTGCTATGCTCCTGTCTTGCGGACTTAATCATCATTGCTATGTTACCCATGGGTAAATAATATGAACACTCGGTAGAAAACGCAAGCCCATTCTGCTATATTTGTTTTTTTATCCAGGCGGCAGGTAATAACAATCATGGCAAAAGCGGCGGACAATCGCGGCTCCGGCGCCTGGGGTGAGGACGTTCCCAGTCGCGACGAGCAGCACGACATCAAGCGGCGTGCCATCCTCCGGACGGCGGCGGTGCTGTTTAGCGAAAAAGGTTTTCGGGAGACCTCTCTCAATGATATTGCCAGCGCCTTGAATGTCACCAAGCCCACCCTCTATTACTACGTCAAGAACAAGGACGACATTCTGTTCCAGTGCCTGCATACCGCGCTGGAGGAGCTTGAGGTAAGGATTCTGGTGATCGACCAGAGCAACGCGCCGGGCCTGGAAAAGCTGCGCCGTTTTGTTGAAGCCTTCGTCACCCTGTTTGATGGCGACCTCGGTCGCTGCGTCGCGCGACCGGGTCTGGATCCCCTGGGGGATGACTATCGTGACCGGATCCAACCCTTCTACCACCGTGTGGATGCCAGGCTGCGAACGATTATTACGGCGGGTATCGAAGACGGCTCAATCGCGGCCTGCGACCCCAAGATTGCAGCGTTCACCCTGTTTGGGGCCATGAACTGGATCATCCAGTGGTTTGACCCGGCGTTGGGGTATAGCGCGGGCGAGATCGCCGCCCAAATGAATAAGCTTTTTATTAATGGGATGAGAGGAAAGACCCTATGAATACTGTCTCTGAATTTAACCCCGAGGAAGCGCAAATGCTGCGCGATATGATCGATCGCTTTTGCGCAGCCGAAGTGGCTCCCTTCTATGAACAGTGGGAGCGCGATGAAATTATGCCGCGTGACATCTGGTTAAAACTGGGCGAGGCAGGCTTTCTGTGCGTCGATATCCCGGAGGCCTACGGTGGTCCGGGCAGTAATTTTGAAATGAGCATGGTCCTTAACCGCGAAATGGCGAGGGCAGGTTACGCCTCACTGGGTGGCGGTATGGGTGTGCATTCCGACATCGTTGCACACTACATCCTGAATAACGGTAGCGAGGCCCAGAAGCAGCACTACTTGCCGAAGATGGTCGTTGGTGAATGTGTGGGTGCGGTGGCCATGACGGAGCCTGGCGCCGGCAGTGACTTGCAGGGTGTGCGCACGACCGCCAGGCGCGATGGCGACGACTGGATCATCAATGGCTCCAAGACCTTTATCACCAACGGCCAGCACTGCGATGTGGTGGTGACTGTGGCCCGCACCGAGCCTGATGCGCCGGGCTCGCGCGGGCTGTCGCTGTTTCTGGTGGATACCGATAAAGCCGGTTTCAGCCGTGGCCGTAACCTGGAAAAGCTGGGGATGCATGCCGCCGATACCTCCGAACTCTTCTATGAAGAGGTGCGGATACCGGGGGATGCCTTGTTGGGTGAATTGAATAAGGGTTTTATCGCGCTGATGACCGAGCTGCCCCGCGAACGCCTGACACTGGCTGTTGGTGCGGTGGCGGCCATGGAGGGTGCGCTGGCGATGACCGTTGACTACGTCAATGAGCGTCAGGCCTTTGGCGCACCCCTGTCGAAACTGCAGAACACCCGTTTCAGGATGGCCGAAATGCAAACCGAGTACCGTCTCAATAACGCCTTCGTCAACGAGTGTATCGATAAGTACAATGCGGGGGAGTTGGACGCTTCCACCGCCTCCATGGCCAAGTTCGCTGCGACCGAGGCACAGTGCAGAGTGGTGGACGGCTGCCTGCAAATGTTCGGCGGCTATGGCTATATGAAGGAATACCCCATCTCCCGGGCCTATGCCGATGCGCGTATTCAGCGTATATATGGCGGTACCTCCGAGATCATGCGCGAGGTGATTGCACGCTCGGTACTGGATAACTAAGGGATTTTCGAAATAACAGACTCTACAACGTTACCGTGGCAGGCTATATACGACGAGTTAGGCGTGGTGGTGCCAGAAATTGACGATCGTCCACTGGGATACTATGTCGAGGAGCACGCCCGCGTGCGGCCGGATGCGGTGGCCCTGCAGTATTTTGAACGGGAAATCAGTTACCGCGAGCTCAATGAGCAGGCCAATCGCTTTGCCAATGGCCTGATTAGCCTGGGTGTCGTGAAAGGCGATGTGGTGGGTATCCACCTGCCGAATATTCCCCAGTATGTGATTGCGCTGGTTGCCTGCGCCAAAATTGGTTGCGCGGGTTCAGGCGTTTCTCCCCTGATGGCGCCCGGAGAGATCGCTTACCAGGTTACGGATGCAGGTATCAGTGTGCTGTTGAGCCTCGACGGCCTGGTTGAAACGGCGCTTGCCAATATCGGTGAGAAGACCGAGTGCCTGCGACACGTAATCGTGGCCAGCTCTGCAGATTATCTTGACCCCGGTCAGACAAGGGGGCACAAGCTTAGCGGCGTTGATTGCCACCATTACCTGTCACTGCTTGAGCAGTCCTCGGCGGAGTATACACAACAGGCGATGGACGCCGACGATACCATGATGGTGCAGTACACCGGTGGTACCACGGGTCGGCCCAAAGGCGCAGAGTTGACGGTGCGTAACCTGATGTACAATCCGCTGCAGTACGGTGCCTACATGCCGTGGTTGGAAGGCGAGGAAATCGTTGCTACGGCCTTCCCCATGTTTCATGCAGCCGGTCTTGCCTTTGCCGTCGCCGGTCTGCGTTTTGGTGCCAGGTTGTTCCTGATTCCGGACCCCCGGGATGTGGAGCATTGTTGTAAGATGATGCAGCGGTTTCCACCGACCAGCCTAGCGGCCGTGCCCTCGCTTTACCAGATGTTGATTGCCTGCCCGGCGATCGCCGACGTGGA
>JAPUKZ010000369.1 GCA_027295405.1 Gammaproteobacteria bacterium | reverse complement strand
CCCGATGATTTTTCCCGCGCCTGTGCCAGCGCTCGTTGAGTGATTGCGACTACCTCGTCAATGTCAAAAGGTTTGGGCAGGTACTCGAATGCCCCCTGTTGATACGATGCGACGGCGCTATCCAGGTCGGAATGGGCGGTGGTTATGATGACGGGCAGAGCGGGATGATCTTCATTGATGCGGGCAAGCAGGCTCAGGCCGTCCATGCCAGGCATACGGATATCACTGATGATGACATCCGGCTGGGCCGTTGCCAGTCTCTCCAGCAAGGCTTCGCCGCTGCCGAAACTTTCAGTCTGGATTTCCGCCTGGGCCAGCGCTTTCTCCAGCACCCAACGGATCGATTTGTCGTCATCGACGACCCATACCCTGGCGTTTCTATGCATCATTTGCTCCCAGTGGTAAATACAGGGTGAAGACGGTGCGGCCCGACTCGCTGCGGCACTCGATGATACCCCGGTGTTGATTGATGATTGACTGGCTGATCGACAGCCCCAGTCCGGTGCCGTCGGCGCGACCGCTGACCATTGGGATAAAGATGGATTGCAACAGTTCCTCGGGTATGCCCGCACCGTTGTCGCGGATGTCGACTCGACATACCAGTCGATGGCGGTGGGTGCCGATAGTGAAATTGCGCTGGATGCGGCTGCGCAGCTCGATGATGCGAGCACCTTCGTTCTCGCTGGTGGCATGCATGGCGTTGCGCACAATATTGAGTATGGCCTGTATCAACTGCGAGCGATCCGCCATGACTTCCGGCACGCTGGGGTCGTAATCGCGGCGCAGCTCGATTTCAGCACTTTCCGCCTGCAGCAAGCTGCGCACGTGCTCCAGCACTTCGTGGATATTCACCGCGGCGGGTTTGAGCTGGCGCTTGGGTCCCAGCATCCGGTCCACCAGATCGCGCAGCCGGTCAGATTCGCTGATGATAATTCCGGTATATTCTTCCAGCGCAGGATCTGACAGCTCCCGTGCCAGCAGTTGGGCGGCGCCGCGAAGGCCCCCCAGGGGGTTCTTGATTTCGTGGGCCAGCCCGCGGATCAGGGCCTGGCTGATTTCCTGTGAAGAAATCAGGCCCGCTTCACGACTGATGCGCATGATCCGGTCCACCGCTTGCAACTCCAGAATCAGGGCGGTGCTCTCGTCAGCGACGTCCTGGAATGGGGTGACGATCAAATCAACCCGCAATTCCCTGCCACTGGCCAGGGTCAGGCAGAACCCGCGGCTGGTATAGGGGCTGCTGTCGCGCAGGGCGGCTTCCAGCTCCGCCATCAAATCGCTCTGGTGGGGAAACAACTGCTGGATACAGACGCCGACACTGCGGGTTTCACTCAACTCCAGCAGGGCCTGCGCAGAGGCGTTGATAAAACTCACCCGCAGCTCCCGATCCACCAGTAACAAAGCGGTGTTGAGGTTGTCGAGCAGTTGCCGGTGAAAATTTTGTGTCGCCATGGGGTTCCGGATGATTCCTGGAGAGAGTGGGGTGAAACCGGGCATCACCACTAACCCTCAGAGATAAGCAAAAATAGAGCCAGACTTTGCCGAATCAGAAAATAAGAATTCGGCCCTTTATTTGTGAGACCTTTAGAGTAAGTAAGTACTTACGTTTAAATACGGCGATGCCGGTGTGCAGAGTTTACTGGCCTCCTGCCACCGGAAGTGGGCGCGAGGCTCGCCTGCTTGCACCATTATGGTGCGCGTTTGGGATGGCAATGTCCAGTCTGGTGCGTGCTACTGCGATTACAGTTCACTAGTTCCGGGCTGGTGAACGCCGCCGCCAGGGGAGAGTCCGTGCAGGCAACCGGAGTATCAGAAATTCTTTGAGGGGCGGAACACGTAGACAGTGATCGCTTCAGATTTAGCCAACTCCTTGCCCCGGTCATCGAGTACCACGACTTCCAGCTGGCGGGTGCCACGGAACACGTTGCTGAGGGCCCAGGAGGAACTGCGCTGCGGCTCCCCCTCCGCAACCCCGTCAATGAGTAATTGCAATTTGGAGCCGGACTGTAAGTTCGGGGAGACGTTGGCCGACACCGAAAAATTTCCCGCGCCCCGTGGAATAACGGTCTCGTTTGCGGGTGCGGTGATCTTCACCTCATAGCCCTTGGCAACCGCGGCGGCTGCTGGCGCGGTTTCAGTGTAATACTCGATTTTGGCTGGTGCTGCCAGGGTGTTGGGTTCGCGGATCTCAATCAGTACGGACCCGGCGGCTGGCTTATCGGTAAAAGTGACTTTACCGTTTTCATCCACATGCTTGTAGACCTGGGCAACGCAGACCAGGGAGATACTGGTCAGGGCAATCATCAAGCCGTTGCGTAACATACGGGTGTACCTGCTGACAGCGAGATCTTACAGTACCTTAAAACGACAAAGCCCGCCATCGGCGGGCTTTGCAGCACCAGCTGAGGGCCTACAGCGAGTAGTACATATCGAACTCGACCGGGTGAGTGGTCATGCTCAGGGTTTCCACCTCCTCAGTCTTCAGCTCAATGTAGGCGTCGATCATATCATCGGTGAACACCCCGCCGGCCGTCAGGAAGGCGCGGTCTTCGTCCAGCGCCGCCAGGGATATCTCCAGGCTGGAGGAAACAGTCGGTATCTCTGCTTCTTCTTCCGGCGGCAGGTCATACAGATCCTTGTCGGAGGGCTCGCCCGGGTGAATCTTGTTCTGAATCCCGTCAATACCCGCCATCAACATGGCGGCAAAGCCCAGGTAGGGATTGCTTGCGGAGTCCGGGAAGCGAACTTCAATCCGCTTGCCCCGCGGGCTCGGCTCGTACGGCACGCGGATAGAAGCGGACCGGTTGCGGGCTGAATAAGCCAGCAGGGTTGGTGCTTCGAAGCCGGGAACCAGGCGCTTGTAGGAGTTGGTCGATGCATTGGTGAAGGCACACAGGGCGCGGGCATGCTTGATGATGCCGCCGATATAGTACACGGCAGATTCAGACAGGCCTCCGTAACCGTCACCGGCGAACACATTGTCGCCATCTTTGGCGATAGACTGGTGGACGTGACTGCCGTTGCCGTTGTCACCGACCAGCGGCTTGGGCATGAAGGTGGCAGTTTTACCATAGGCGTGTGCCACATTGTGCACGCAGTACTTGAGAATTAGGGTTTGGTCG
>JAPUKZ010000368.1 GCA_027295405.1 Gammaproteobacteria bacterium | reverse complement strand
CCGAAACTGAATGAATCCGGCGCCACATTGCCCTGTGCATCGGTAGCGCGGCTTACCCCTTTGCGTGCGGGGTCTTTGACCGTGATATAAAACAGGGCAGCCACCAGAACCCCGGGCAGGCCCACCATGAAGAAGGTCATCTGCCAGGGTTTAATCAGGCCGATTACCGGTACTGTCTGGGGGCCCCATTGCTCCACCAAGGCAATCGCCGCGCCACCTATGATGAAAGCCAGACCACCACCCAGGAAAGAGCCGCTGGAATAGACTCCCAGCGCCAAGCCCAATTTCGATTTGGGGAATAAATCGGTAATCATCGAATAGGCTGCAGGCGATAGCGCTGCCTCACCCACGCCTACCGCCATTCGCGAGAAAAACAATTGCACAAAGCTTTTCGCCACGCCACAGACGGCTGTTGCCATGCTCCAAACGAGAATGCCGACCGAAATAATGACCGGTCGCGAACGGGTATCTGCCAAGCGAGCAATCGGAATCCCCGCTACCGCATACAGCATGGCGAAAGCCAGGCCGTGTAGCAGGCTGAATTGAGTGTCGGAAATTTGCAGGTCGGCACGAATCGGATCGATTAGCAGTGAGATAACCTGTCGGTCGATAAAGGAAAAAATATAGGCCAGCATGCACAGGGAGACGATATACCAGGGATAAGCCAGCGATCCGCTCGAATCCTGTTCATCAAGGCTTACAGTTTGTTCCATGATTAATGATTCCGGAGGGTTTCGCTCATCAGGGTAAATGCCTCGGAGGCATCCCAAGAGTCCACATGCTCGACATCACTATTTTCCAGGCTCCGGAAAAAGGGCAGGATGAAATCACCGGGTATGCCAAAAACATGGTCTACGCCCAGGGATTTCAGCCGGGCCAATATATACTCTGATACGGTCGTCGTCATTACCCCGGCAATCCCTGCTTACCCATGCGGATGGTAATCCACTTCCACTCGGTCAAAATATCCAGGTCGGCTTCGGTACCCTCTCGCCCGGAGCCACTCAGGCCCTGGCCGCCAAACGGCGGGCAGGGTTCATCCTGGATGGTGGGTCGATTGATATGCACGGCGCCGGATTCCGCCCTGTGGGCCATGTCCAGCGCAGTATCGATATCCCGGGTAAAAATCGAGAAGCTCAAGCCATAGACGGTATCGTTGGCCCGCTCCATGACTTCGTCCACGGTGTCGAACACATACAGGGAAGTAACCGGACCAAACGTCTCATCGCGGCAGACTTCCATCTCCTCGGTAACGCCGGACAGGACGGTGGGCTGGCAGCGATTGCCTTCCCACTCGCCACCGGCGAGCACCTTGACCCCTTTACTTATCGCGTCACTGATATGGCGGCGTACTCGTTCGCGTTGGCGCTCGCTGATAATCGGCCCAACGAAGGTTTCCGTGTTGCGCAAGTCGCCCATGCCCGCCTGCGCCGCCGCTGCGACAAATTTGTCGGTGAATTCATCCGCAATACCGCGCTGCAGATATATACGGCTGGAGGCCATGCAGGCCTGGCCCTGGAAGAAAAATGTGCCCATGGCTGCCGCCTGCACCGCTTCATCCAGATCGGCGTCATCCAATACGATCAGTGGGCTCTTACCTCCCAGCTCCAGGGTAATCGGCTTGAGATCCTTGGCCGCCAGTTCTGCGACATGGGTGCCCACGCGCGGAGAACCACAAAAAGAAATGCTCTTCACTTTTTTGTGGGTGGTGAGTACATCACCAATCTCAAAGGGATTACCGGTTACAACATTAAACAATCCCGCAGGAACGCCTGCCTCATGCAAGGTCTGGGCGAATCGTATCGACACCTGGGTGGAAAATTCCGAGGGCATCAAAACGGTGGCATTACCACAGGCGAGCGGCATGACCCCCTGCTTGCTCACTTTCAACAGGGGTACGTTGAAAGGCGAAATGGCGGCGACCACGCCCACGGGTTCGCGAATGGCCATGCTGTAAACACCGGGATAATCGGAAGGGATAACATCGCCGCGCAAGCTGCGCGGTACACCGGCGGCCGCACGCAGCGCGCTAATGCAATAGGCCACCTCAAATTCTGCTTTACCCAGTGGTGAGCCCACTTCATCGATCAGAATGTCGACGTACTCCTGGAAGTCACGCTCTACCAGGGAGGCGGCATTCATAAACCAGACTTCGCGGTCCCGCGCCAGCAGGTGTTTGTTGGCCAGGAAAGCCTCGTGGGCAACTTCCACTGCCTTGTTCATATCCGCCGCTGTCGCCTCGGCTACTCTGGAGTACAAGGAGTCATCCAGCGGGTTCAGATCATCGAAATATTTGCCCGAGGCTGGTGCCACATGTTCACCGCCTATCCACAGCTCAGATTGTTTTACGTCACTCATGAAAAGTCCTCATTAGTCATTCGTTGTTTATTGATGTCCGTCGCGTATGGGCAGGCTGTTGAAGAAGACCGCTCTGCAATAGGGCTGGATCTACTATCCTTGCTCATGCATCACTTCCGTTGACACCCTGCCAGCGCTTTAACTGACCCGAATCCAGCCCGAACAGATCCAGCACCCGGCTTACCGTGTGGTTGATTAAATCATCCAGGCTTTCCGGCCTGCCATAAAAGGCGGGCATGGGCGGGGCAATAATGGCTCCCAGTTGCGAGGCCTCATACAACAGTTTGCAATGACCTGTATGCAGAGGCGTTTCCCGGGGCATTAAGACCAGTTGTTTACGCTCCTTGAGACAGACATCTGCTGCGCGCACCAGCAGGCTGTCTGCATAGGAGTGCACAATCGCGGAGAGAGTCTTCATGGAGCAGGGCGCGACAATCATGCCATCCATGCCAAAAGAGCCACTGGAAATACTCGCCGCTTGATTGCGCTCGCCGTATACTACATCCGCCAGTGCTTCCACTTCTTTAGGCTGGTAGTCAGTTTCCAGTTCGATATTGAGCCGGCCGTAGCGGCTCATCACCAGGTGTGTTTCCACCTCGTCAAATGCGCGCAGCATCTCCAGCATGCGAATGCCGTAAATAACGCCGCTGGAGCCGCTGATGCCGATTACGAGGCGCATGCTATTGCCCCGTGATCTCGTAGGCGGACAAATCTACGTCCTCCATGGCTGCCCGGGTAAATATCTCCGGCCGTGGTAGAGGCACGGTCGCATCAATACCCAGGCGGGTCCATTTGTCATCCTCTACCATGGGGTTGAGTCGATGCCCTATGGCGTTGGGAATCACCAACAAATCTGATTCATAGCAACAGCGAGTCTGTACTGCCCAGTCCACATCGGTGGGATTGTAAATGTCCACATCCTCATCAACCACAGTCACAGTTTTCACAAAGGCCAGGGAGACGAACGCTGCCATAATGGCGTTGCGCTGGCTGCCCTCATGGGTTTTGTTCATCCTCACCACCAGGTGATAGGGCACACTTCCCTCTGCAAAGTGCACAGCGGTTACTTCCGGCACCAGCGAGTGGATCTTGTCGAAGGCACCGGCGCCGGCGATCAGGCCGTAGGCATTGCCCACTTCCGTGCCCGACAGGATGGAGTTGAATATCGGTTTTTCGCGGCGGGTCAGTGCGGTCACTTCCATCACCCAACGATCATCCCGGTCCGCGTAGTAACCGGTAACCTCGGCGTAGGGGCCCTCCGGCTCCCGTATCTTGGGAAGAATACGCCCCTCTATCACAAACTGGGCATTGGCAATAGCCTCTACATCTACAGTCTGAGCCTTGATAAGGTCAACCGGCACACCGCGCATCTGGCTGACAATACCCAGTTCATCTGAACCTAGGGGTGCAGCGGATGCGGGCACCGCGCCTGCCATCAGCACGGGATAATCCACCCCGTTATTGACGGTAATTTCAAGCGGCTCGCCTTTGGCCTCGGCGCGCTTGTAATAATCCATCACGTGACCCAGTTCTTCCAGCAACAGGGTAAATCGATTCTTGCCGGTTATCATCATACGGTGCACGGACAGGTTTCTGACACCGGTGTCCGGATCTTTGGCAATGACCACGCTGGAAGTCAGGTAGCGACCACCATCGCCCGTGGCGTGGTGGGGCACGGGCAATTCGTACAGGTCGATGTCCGTCTCAATGACCTCGTTGGCGGGGCCGGATTCCAGGATCACCGGCTCGACAGGGTTTTTCTGCCAGGCCCTGATTTCTTCCGTGAGCACAAAGGGCAGCCGGTCGCTGCCGCAATTAAAGACTTTGGCCATGATGTCGAGGTTCCAGTACAGCCCGATGAGTACGGGATAATTGCAGCCCTTCACTTTCTCAAACAGCACTACTTTCTCGCCCTCAAAACGCTTGGCCACCCCGGCCAATTCCAGGTGGGCATCCACTTCGGTTTTTACCCGGATGAGTAAATTATGCTCTTCCAGAAACGAGATATACCCTTGCAGGTCGGTAAGATTTCTTGCGTCCAGATCCATTGGTATCTCCTTGTTCAAGCTGTGCCCACATAGTATTGAAACAGGTTCAGATAGCCACCGATATGCAATAATGGCAGCGTTTTTTAACCACTACACTAGTTAGTGCCCGTCCGGAAACTACTGTCATTCCCGCGAAAGCGGGAATCTATCTGCCC
>JAPUKZ010000367.1 GCA_027295405.1 Gammaproteobacteria bacterium | reverse complement strand
TCGCCATGATCGGTAGCGCACACACGCTGCAGGGCAACTACGACATTGGACTGCACTACACCCAGCGGGCGGTGGGACTGGAGCCGGGCGATCATTCCTCGCAACAGTGGCTGGCAATCAGTCTGCTCCGCAGCGGTCGCCACCGCGAAGCTATCGCGCCGCTGCAAGAGGCCTTGCGACTGGACCCCCACGATTCACAGATGCCTTACCTGTGCATACTGGGCATGCTCCATTTTGCGGCTGGCGAGAATGAAAAAGCGATAGCGGCCTTTGAGCGTGACCAATTGGGAGGCTTCAGGCGCGGCCCCTACGTTTATGCCATGCAAGCGGCGGCCTACGCGGAACTTGGCGACGAGTCGGCAGCGCGCGCGCTGATCCCGGAGCTCAATGCCGACATACTGGCGCTAGATTTTCCGCTGGAGCACTGGTTGGCAGGCATGTTGCCCGATCCACAGAAACATGAACTCACATACACTACCCTGTACCAGTTAGGTCTGCTGCGCCCCGAAGAAAGAGCGGCCGCCCTGGAGGATGAGCGCCTGCCTGGGAACTAATTGTCTGGCGGTGCCCCGGGTGGTCCGCTATGGGCGGGATTTCGACCCCGGCCCAGAAAATCCCACCAGGATCAGTTCCTGCTGTGGCGGGATCAGGTAGTCGGCGCCGGTCTCTGTGATGACCGCCATCTCCTCCACCGAAATGGTCTTGATGGTACCGTCCGGTCGCTGCCAGGCATGGAAACCATCAAAGGCAAATACCATACCGGGCCGCAATACGTTTTGCGCGGATGGCCGCACATTGGGGTCCTGGCTGCCGCCCAGGTTGGGGCCGGTATCATGGGCGACATACCCCACCGGGTGGCCAGTGCTCCACATTACATGTTCCGAGCCGTTCTTTTTCATCAGGGCGCGCTGGGCCGCATCCACCTCGACACCCTTAACCCCCGGTTTCATGGCATCAAAGGCCGCCCTGCCACCGTCGCGGCCCGACTCCCAGTAGTGCTGAATGTCAGCGGGTGCCTCGGTCTCGCCGGGCTTCAAGACATAGGCGAAACGCTGGATATCGCTGACCCAGCGATCGAACAGCTTGATACCGAAGTCCGTTTGAATCACATCACCCGGCATGATCACTTTTTCCGTCGCGTGGGAGTGGCCCCGGTCGGGGCCTGAATTCACGTTGGGGTTCTGATCCGGCGCCCAGGCGTCGCCAACCCCATACTCGGCCATCCTGGCTTTGAGAAATCGCGCCACATCGGCGTCTGTCGTCTTGCCGGGCTCGATCCGCCGGTAGGCCTCGACTTGCCAGCGAGCGGTCAATTCTGCAGCCTTTCTCATGATGGCAACTTCCGCCGGGAGCTTGACGGAAAGCCACTCGTACACGAGGTCTTCGGAGGACACCAGGCGAGATGATAGCTGCGGCCCCAGGGCGACCTCCAGAGCCAGTCGTTGACTGTGGCTCAGACCATCCGCCTGGGCATTGGTCGCCGAACTGTTGACCGCCAGCCGCTTGAATGCCTGTTCCCTGACGAAGGCCGCCGCCTGTTCTACCGCCGATGCGCCGCGTGCGACCGGTATCACCTCATCGTGTATGTTCAGTTCCGCAAGGGCGCTTGCCTCACCAACGGGGGAAAACACCCTGGAGTGAAACCCCTCGTCATCCAGGTAAAACAGGAATGCTGCCGTACCTCCTGCATTTTCGCCACCGATGTGCTCCGCCAGGGGATCATTGTTGTTTTCCCGACAGAGAGTTAGCCAGGCATCGACCCCTGCCCCCTGCATGGCCCGGGGCAACAGGCTGGCTATTCGCTCCTTGCGGATTTCAGGCCAGGGTGAGGGACCCTGAACATCTATACCCGCCGCCCAGCCAGCACTCGCCAGCAGGCACAGTACAGTCAGCCAAAATCCTTTGTATCCCATAGCCGTGCCCCTGTGTTGCGCTCTTTCCCTGTCGGATTGTGAAAGGCTTGCTCAGTATAGACGAAGAAAATAGTCATACAGCGTAACTGATGATTTCGGGAGATCGAGAAAGGAATTGTTCAGCGTGATGTGGCTGCCAGTGTCAGTTTCTGAATGGCCAAAACGAAAGCGGGGGATGACATCCGAAGATCCCATCCCCCTGGTTCAGTCTGATCGGCCAGCAGTCTCGGAGATTTGACTCGCCTCAACCACCGTGCTTTACCGACTCGGCCTTCGGTTGAAACGCTGATACGCAAGCGCATCAAGCTCCAACTTATACCGACCTGAGGACCGAAGCCCCCAATTATTTTATGACGCTTGGCTACGTCCACCCGCATCAGCGCCCCGGTTGACGCCTCTACGTGTTCGAACAGTGTCAGACCGCTTGCCCCGACGTACCCGAAGATCCGCCTGGTGCGCCCCCGAAACCCTCGCGGGTCCGTGGACTTAGCAGTTTTCGCTGCCCGTTGGCCACTCTTGACGTGTGGCCCTAGCCCCGGCCAATCGGAGCCTGGCTAAAACGGAACGCGCTATTCCGCAGCCATGATTACAGTCTAAGGATTCTTCAGACGCTGTCTAGACAACATCCTGTGGATAAGTTGTGTAAATGCTGTGGCTATCGAAAATATTTTGATTAAATGGTCTTTTTTGGACATTCCTCACTGCTCCTTCCGCTCACGCTTTTGCTTGATACCCTGGTTTATCATATCTATCTGCGTTTCGGTCAGTTCATTCTTTATCGTGATCAACAGCCTGAAGTGCGCCAGTTTGAAGTCAGACTCCAGGCCCAGCACCCGCTCCGCCCGGGCCAGCGCTTCCTCGGTCGCAATGTGGTAGCCGGAAAAAGACTGCCGCATCAGCTGCTGCTCATTTTGCATGGTCCACTGCAGTTCGGCGACTTCAGACTGAAACTTTTGCACAGCCTTTGAAATATTACTGCGCTGCCCATCACTGATACCCAGGCGTTGCTGGTGACGCATGATGATATCCGGTGGGTACAAGCCCATCTTAATGGCTTCGCGTGCTTCTGTGCCGCCATCCAGACCGGCAGCCTGCGCCGGGGCGACAACACAGAAACTGATGGCGATGAGTAATGCCTTTATCGGTTTCATGGTGAACTCCTTCATTTCTTTAAGTACTCAATTCGTGTATTCAGCCTGGTCGACAGGCGGATTGATTTCATAGATCCCTGGCAGGCGGATCATCTCCGGTGAGGCACCCTGGGAGACCAGCATCAGCTGGTCGGTCGCCATGGTGTTTGCACTCATAATGTCGGCGTACAGGACACCCGGGTCCTGCGGAGCTGGCCTGGTCATCAAAATACTCACGGTGACAACAACCGCCGCCGCCACGGCGACTTTCCGAACTCTGGAGTAGAGCGGGTTTACGGCTGGTATCGGGCGGCGTTGCGCCAGCTTTTCCTCGCTGGGGAAATCCGGCACCCGCTCTGCATCCGCCTGGCGCATCTGCGCAAATCGCCGGGAAAGTTCCCGGTCCTGTTGGCTGGCTGTGTCGTGTTTATGTTTCATGGTCATTGTCCAGTTTCAGTATTTCCGCCAAACGTTCTTTGCCGCGGTGATAATGAGTCCGCACCGAACCCACGGAAATAGCCAGAATCTCGGCGCTACTCTCCAGTGTTAATTCGGCGTAAAAAACCAGGTGCAAAACCTCCCGCTGCCTGACCGAGAGCTGCATTAAAGCTTGCTGCAACTGTTGCGCGGATTGG
>JAPUKZ010000366.1 GCA_027295405.1 Gammaproteobacteria bacterium | reverse complement strand
GCCGCCAATTGCAACGACTCCAGGCTGGCCAGCAGCTGAGAACGGGCACGGCTCAATGACAATGGATGGTTTCCACCCTCCGCGCTCAGGAGCTCATTAATCCATTCCAGCCCCAGCGCCAACTGTTGACGCTGGCTGACGGGTTCAAAAGCCACCAGTCCGCCTTTTGGCTTGGGTACCTGCAGCGCCTCTGGCAGCAACCAACCCACGCTCGAGTAGTGGTGGATGGAACCCCCACAGGCCAGGATATCCATATAAACCTCACCATGCCTACCCATGCTAATCCCACCCTCACTGGTATCGGGAATCGGATAGTCAGCAAGTATAGAACCATCCTCAGGGTCCAGCGCCACCATATGGGTCTCTATAGTACGATTAAACTTAGTGCCAAAAAGGTTGATGTCATAGCCCAATAGCAAACTGGTCCATATTTTTTTCGGGGTAACGGTGACTACGCTATCGATATAAGAACGCGGCATGCCGTTATTTCCAATCAGCCCGAAACGGGTCCAGACCCTGGGCAATTTTGTCGCGGCAAAATCACTGTATTCAACCCGCCACTTGATCTCACCATTGTCGCCATTTACAGCCACCAGATGATCCCCACCCAGAATATAAAGACTATTGTCAGGACCTACTGAAGGGGAGGCATCCTGGGCTTTGGTATCGGCCTGCCACAGCAGTTCGCCGCTGCCCGCATCAATAGCAAACAACTGCCCGCCCTGGGCCATCGCGTAGACCTTGGAGCCATCGGCGGAAATGGCGGGACTGGTGCCGCTCTCCGGAGGCACAGCGGTTGCGAAGGCTATCGTTAACTGCCGATCCAGCACATCAATACCGTAGACCACGCCCTCCTGGTCGGTTGTTCCACCCGCGGTAATAAATACCCGTCCTGTACTCGGATGCACGGCGGGGCTATTGGTCACCTCATACTGATCGCCGTTTAAAATATCCCACGCAAAATCCCTGATCCGGGTGTCCATCAGCCCACCCTCCCACAGGCCCGCCGGTGTCGGGTCGTTGGCCGGATTCGCTTTGCCCGGCAACTCAAGCACCGGCATCGCCAACTCGCCACTGGCGCGATCGAACAAGGCCACCTTACCGTCGGCACTGATACCCCCAACGTACTGCCCTTTGTCGCCGGCAATCATCGCGGTGACAAAAGGCCTGTCAATGCCGTGGCTATCGAGCCGCGCCACCCACTTGACCGCGCCACCGGGGTAAAAGGCCCAGAACTGATTCATATCGCTGATGTAAACGTCACCCTGATCATCGACCACCGGAGCGCTGATTACCGCGGCGGAATCCAAATCATCAAGGCTTTTCTGGGGGGCGCTTTCCCACAGTATCTCGCCCTGTGGTGAGATGGCATGCAGGTGGCTGTACCCTGGACCACGCCCACTGGCAATATAGATCGTTCCATCGGCGACTACCGGCGCTGCGGTAAACAGGACCGCACCCTCCAGCAGATGCCAGCTCGGGCGCAATTGATCACTGACCACCAACGGCACATAATCACCGTTGGTCGAGTCGCCATGTACTGTCGACCATGTGCCTTGCTGATAACCGGGTGCGTGCCTGGGGTTAAACACCTCCGCTCCCCAGGCCGTCGATAGGGGTCCGATTATGGCCAAAATCAAAAGCAATTTCTCAAGCAGGTATTTCATCAAACACTCCTCATGTATTTTATAGGGTTGGGCCAGTTATCCGGATGAGCACTAACTATATTTCGCCAATCTATCTATGGTTTTTAACACCCGTTTTCTACCAAAACATAAACAAAATATTTATGCGGCTTTGGCCAAAGGAAAATTCGGTATCATAAAAAATCTTAAAGTAGTCTCAGTGATGAAACCAGACGGCTATAGCCTATAGCACCTATAAATAAATGGTGTAACCCTGTAGGACTGCTTTATGCGTAAATGCTGTTTGACCCATTTGAAAAGCAACTCCATCTGCCAGCGTGCTTTGTACAGAGCGAAAAAAAGGAGTTGTCGGTTGAATTGACTGCTGTTGCTCAAGGCATGGGCGAGGCCCCAGGCCTTGCAGAGTCCTGAATCCAGGAGCCTGGTGCTTCAGCACGAAAATATTCGGTACGATCGAGCCGCCAAGAGCCGGCGCAGTACGTAACGAATCATGGTAATTGGACTTTTAACAACGGTGCATTATGAAAACAGAAATCTGTAAAACACTGGGTATTGACGTACCAATCTTTGCCTTCAGTCACTGTCGTGATGTCGTGGTTGAAGTTTCCAAGGCCGGTGGCATGGGAGTGCTGGGCTGTGCCGGGTTTACCCCGGAGCAACTGGAACTCGAGCTGCGGTGGATTCAGGACAAGATCGGCGACAGACCTTTCGGAATTGACGTGATTATGCCGAAAAACTATGTCGGGGATGATGTGCCGGATCTACAGGCCATGATCCCGGAAGACCACAAAGCCTGGGTGGCCTCGGTCTTGCGCAAATACGATATTCCCGAGTTGCCAGACGATTACTTTGCGGATGGCAGTCACCATGTGAGCGGTGAGCAAATTGGCTGGACCCACAAGATATGCCGCCAGCTCATTGACACTGCACTGAAATACCCCGGAATGAAAGTATTGGTTAATGCCCTGGGTACACCTCCCGAGGATATTCTGCAAACCTGCAAGGAAAAAGGCGTCAAAGTGGGTGCGTTGGCTGGCAAGGTCAAGCACGCTATCGCTCACAAGGAGGGTGGCCTGGACTTCGTCATCGCCCAGGGGCATGAAGGGGGAGGGCACACTGGTGACGTCACCACTATGGTGCTGTTGCCTCAGGTTGTGGATGCAGTCGCACCTCTGCCAGTGTTGGGCGCTGGAGGCATTGCCTCTGGCCGCCAAGCGGCAGCGGCCATGGCAATGGGGGCGCAGGGGGTTTGGTGTGGCTCCGTATGGTTGACCACCCCGGAGTCCGAGGTGAGCCCGCTGCCGAAGAAGAAACTGCTGGCAGCGACCTCCCACGACACCGTGCGTACCCGTATGCTTTCAGGTAAACCGGCGCGGATGTTGCGCTCCGCCTGGATTGATGAGTGGGAGAATAAGGAGTGCCCTGGTTTTCTGCCGATGCCGCTGCAGGGAATATTGGTACAGGAAGCCAATCTACGAATCGACAAGGCGCAGAGCGAAGAACTGGCTTTCTACCCGACCGGCCAGGTGGTAGGCATGACCAATGATGAGCGTGACTGTCGCACTATAGTCTTCGAGATGATCAATGACTATATCGAGGCGGTGGAGCGCCTTACTAAAACGCTGGAAGAGGAGTGACCAGGAAGTCCGGCTCTTTCCAATAGCAACGAGGTAGCAACATGTCTGATTTATTGTTTGAAAAGCGCGGATCGGTGGCATGGCTGACCATCAACCGCCCGCAGGCGAAGAACACCCTGAATCCGTCACTGTTTGTTGGTTTGGCTGAAGCCTGGGTTGAAGTTCGTGATGACCCGGCTATTCGCTGAGCGGTATTAACGGCAACCGGCGATGTGGATTTTTGCTGTGGCGGTGACTTGAGTGCTGTTATCCCGTTATGGACAGGCCAGAAACAGCCGGAAAATACGATTGAGGAAAAGCTTGTTGCCGATCCCTCTATCCCCGATAGGGTGTTGCTGAAAAATTTCGACCTCTATAAGCCGGTGATCTCTGCCATCAATGGCCGTGCGCTGGGTGGTGGCTGTGAAATTATTCAGGCGACCGATATCCGTATAGCAGCCGATCACGCCGTGTTTGGCTTACCGGAGTGTAAAGTCGGTATTGTGCCCGGTGGTGGTTCCATGGTGCGATTGACACGCCAGATTCCCTATACCCAGGCAATGAAAATTATGCTCACTGGTGAGCCGATCGATGCACAAACAGCATTGTCTATTGGTCTGGTGAGTGATGTAGTGCCAGCCAGCGAACTACAGGCCAGCGCGGAAGCGATGGCCGCCAAAGTAGTGAAGAATGCGCCTCTATCGCTGCAGGCGATCAAGAAGACAGCGTTGGAATCACATACACTGTCCTGGGCGGAAGCCTTTCAGCTTGAGGCGAACGAATCCGCTGTGGTGATGATGTCCAGGGATGCCCGTGAAGGACCGCGGGCATTTAAGGAAAAGCGCAAGCCTGAATTTACTGGGCAATGAGGAAAGACCTACCATGAGTAAGCTTGATTCATGTGCACCGGTATTGGTCGGGTCGGCGGCTGTTGAACAGCGCATTGAAGAGCCCAACGCCGGTCAGGAGCCCTGTGCCATGATGGCCGATGCGGTAAAAGCGGCGGCAGATGATGCCGGCTGCCCGGCATTGCTTGAGGAGATTCAACGTATCTATGTGCCCCAGGGTATGTGGTCCTATACTGACCCGGCACGGCTGGTGGCGCAGAGTGTGGGTTCTCCAGGCGCGACCACAGTGCTTGCTCAATTCGGTATTTTGCAGCAGACCCTCATTGGCGATGCCTGCGAGCGTATCGCCCAAGGGGAAATCGATGTGGCCGTGGTTGCGGGTGGCGAGGCCAAATACCGGCAGCTGCGCGGTCAGATTGCCGGGGTAGAGATCAGTGAGACCTTGCAGCGGGATGCCAACCCCGATGTCACGTTGGCGCCAGAGGCCGAGTTGTGGCTGGAGGCCGAGTCCAATGCGGGTTTGGGCATGCCGGTGGGGTTCTACGCGATTATGGCGTCCGCGCTACGGGCATCCCTGGGCCAGAGCATTGAGGAAAACCGCGATGCTGTTGCGGCCATGTATCAACGCTTTAGTGAAATTGCAGTTGATAATCCACATGCCTGGCGGCGTGAGATGGTGCCTGCGGAGCAAATCCGCAATGCTGGGCCGAAAAACCCGATGCTGGCTTTTCCTTATACCAAGATGCATAACACCTCGTGGAATGTGGATCAGGCGTCGGGATTGATCTTTACCTCTGTTGCCAGGGCCGAGGCGTTGGGCATACCCCGTGAACAGTGGGTTTTCCCGCTGGCCTCCACTGAATCCAATTATATACTGGCCATGTCCCAGCGTGAGACATTGCACGGTCTGGCGGGTGCCCGTGCAGCGGGACAAAAAGCACTGGAGATTGGTGGTATTGAGGCCGCCGGGATCGACTTTTGGGAGCTGTACAGCTGTTTCCCGGTAGCGGTGGAAATCTATGCCAGGGAAGTAGGCGTGGCGCACGGAAAAGACTGGACGATTACCGGCGGTATGCCCTTCGCGGGAGGGCCGCTGAACAACTATGTACTGCAATCAACCGTGCGTATGATTGAGTTGCTGCGCAGTAATCCGGGCGCCAAAGGTATGGTCAGTTCAGTATCCGGAATGTTAACCAAGCAGGCTTTTGGGCTGTGGTCCACGGTGCCAGGTGATAATGCCTTTGAATTTGCCGATGTGACCTCTGCGGTCAAGCAGGCCAACCCTCCCAAAGAAGTGCTCGATAGCTACCAGGGCAGGGGCAGTATTGCCGGTTATACGGTATTGTTTGATGGTGGTGAGCCGCAGCGCGCCGTGGTGGTGGTCGATATTGAAAGCAGCCAGCGCGCCGTGGCCTT
>JAPUKZ010000365.1 GCA_027295405.1 Gammaproteobacteria bacterium | reverse complement strand
CACAGAGCAGTACCGCGCTGCGCCCCTCCCCCGCCCGCAATGTGGTAAACAGGGACAGAAAGCGCTCGGTAGGTGTGTATGCCTTCATACTTCCGCTTTGCTCTTATTAGGAACCTAGTGTAGCGGAAATAGGGGACGTAGCACGCTTTCCCTATGCTCTCCGAGTAACATTGAATATTGTGCGAAGAAAACCGTGCTACATCCCATATTTCTATGAAACCGTGCTACGTCCCCTATTTCTATCAACGTGGTACCAGGGCAACCACGCGCACCGGCCCGCCAGAGCCCCCTTCGATTTTCATTGGCAATGCCAAAACGATGAACCCGGTCGGTGGCAGGCGTTCCAAATCTTTGAGGTTTTCAAGACCGGCAATGTTCTGGGCTGCGACGATGCGGTGGACCGGAAAATCAGAGGAAGCTCCATAGTCAATCGACGCGGTATCAATGCCAAGAATCATCACCTGCCGCGCAACCAGCAGCCGCGCCGCCTCAGCACCGTAACCGGGAAAATGCAGTTTGCTGGCATCGCCGGGCGTGTTGTCACCCAAATAACTCTTCGCATCCGGCCAAAACTCACTCCACCCGGTGCGCAGCAAAACAATAGTGCCTGCTGCGATACGACCGTGGCGCGCCTCGAACGATTTCACGTCCGCAACGCTGAGGCGATAGTCCCTGCTCTGCGCTGCTTTGTCACTGACCTCGATGACCACACCAGGCGCTATCAGGTTTTCCAATGGCAGGGCTTCCGTGGTCAGCCCGTCGGCCGCAAAATGCCGCGGCGCATCCAGATGCGTGCCGCCGTGTTCCGGCGTACACACAGAGTAGGCGGCGTAAAACCAGCCACCCTCTGTCTCCCCGTAGGCGAGCTGATTCTTTTCAAACCGCGACGGGGAAGTCGGCCAGTACAGCGTGTTAACGTTGAAGGCATGACTCAGATCCAGCAGGTGATAGCCGGCCAAATCCAGGGCCTGTGCCGGCAGCACCAGACAACCCGCTAGCAGACCGATCCACATTGTCCCTTTCATTCCGCTACTCCCCTTGATCAGTGCGTTACCTAACAATAGACAGGCATCCCGCTATCGCGGGTGAGGTGTAAGAACAATTAGTGCTTAGTAATAACTGTGATATGCGAACTTGGAATAACGATTCAATTCAGGTACACCGCGCGGCATAAAGGAATAGGGGACGAAGAAATAGGGCGCAAGGGCCAGTCTGCAGAGGGTGTCGGCCAGGGCGAACCCATCACCCCGGACCAGGTCGATTCCTTGTTTCAGCACTGGGCTGAATCTGCCGCCACCTATATCAGCAATCTGAAGCAATAATCCGGACACAAACACCAGCCCCGGGTTCCCGGGGCTGGTCAGAAATGTGCATTATTTACATTTTTCATATTGTTAACCGTGCAGTACAAAGGCTAGACTTGCATCAGCTGAGATTCAGCACGGATTTATGCACGACTAGTTCGAAGTTCCTTCCGCGTACATCGTATCGTTAACCATAAATACAGACTGTCTTCCGGCGTCGCGAGCTTATAGGTCGCACAACTGTATAAACTAAGGTAAATGATATGTCTACAACAACTGGCACTGTGAAGTGGTTTAACGAAACTAAAGGCTTCGGCTTTATTGAGCAAGAAAATGGACCTGATGTATTCGTCCATTTCTCTGCAATCAAGGGAGATGGTTTCAAAACCCTGGCAGAAGGACAGAAGGTGGAGTTCACCGTCACTACGGGTCAGAAAGGCCCTCAGGCTGAGAACGTCATAGCGGTATAAACGTCGTTACTGCCTGAAAAGGAGCGCCTGGCGCTCCTTTTTTTATATACAGGCGGTCCGGGCCGCGCAGGTCGGGCCGCGCGGCGGTCTGTCGCGAGAGGCTGGAGGGCGCGGGCGGCGCTCCGACGATTCGGTAGCGACGAATCCCTGGATTTCCAGCTGCTGCTTCGTGATAAAGCTTTTACCCAATCGTGATACTTCCGTGATAACTGCGCTGAACTGAAGGCATACGCTCCCCCCTCAAGTTAACTGATAACGTGAGGTTAGGGATGAAAAGACTCAGCGCGGCACTCGCACTTTTGGCCGCAGCCGGCACCAGCCAGGCTGCACAACTGGATATCCAGATCACCAACCTGACCCGGGGCAGTTACTTTACCCCGTTCCTCGTGGCCGCCCATCCGGGCGATGTCAACCTGTTCAGTAGCGGCAGCCCGGCCAGCGCCAGTCTGCAGGCTATGGCCGAGGGCGGCGATATTTCGGCTCTGGTCGCGGATATCAGCGCGGTCAACGCCAGCGTTGTTGAAAACCCGGCCGCCGGGCTGTTGGCACCGGGCGCCAGTGCCTTCGCCTCTATCAACACCGACGGCGCACCGGACAATACTCATTTGTCAGTGGTCGCCATGATACTGCCCAGCAATGACGGTTTCGCCGGGCTGAACGCGCGCGAGATACCCACCGAACCGGGCACCTATATCTGGAACGTCAATGCCTATGACGCGGGCACAGAGGGTAACGATGAAGTTATCGGCAGCGGTGCGCCTGGTGAACCGGGTTATCCGGCGCCACCACCGGTTGCGGCCAGCAGTGGCACCGGGGGCACCGGCATTGATGCCAGTGCCGAGGGCTTTGTCCATATCCACCGCAACGTGCTGGGTGATGACAACCCCACCGGCGGCAACAGCGATATCGTCAATTCAGTGCATCGCTGGCTGAACCCGGTGATCCGTGTCGTTGTTACTGTCAGCGACTAGGGGGACACCATGAAACAGCTTCTATTTCTGAGCAGTATGCTGTTGTTGACCGCCTGCGGTAGCAACAACAATGACAATCCTGCACCAGTTGCACCTCCCGCGCCTCCGCCGGAGGTCACGAACGCCGGCTTTGAGGTCAGTATTGTGAATTTGACGGCCGCACAACCCCTGTCGCCGGTGACGGTTTTCATCCACAACGTCGAGTTGCAGTTGTTTGCCATCGGCGAATCCGCTTCCGCAGAGTTGGAAGTTCTGGCCGAAGCGGGAGACAACAGCCAGTTGCTGGACAGCGTAGACGCCAGCGCTGAAGCCAGCGGTTCAGCCCCATTGGGGCCAGGCGCCAGTGAATCACTCAGCCTGGAGTTGGATGGCGATGATACCAGTGGCCTGCGGCTCACGCTGCTAACCATGCTGGTCAACACCAATGATGCCTTCACCGGAATTAACGCTGTGGATATCTCAGCGTTGGAGGTGGGCCAGTCCATGACCCTGAACGGGCGCAGCTATGATGCCGGTACCGAGGCCAATACAGAGGCGGCAGACAGTATCCCTGGCCCTGCTGGTGGCGGGGAAGGTTTCAATGCGGTACGCGATGACATTGCCGATCAGGTGACCGGTCACGGCGGTGCGGTCACCCTGGATGACGGCTTGAGCGGCTCGGCACTCAACCACACACATCGCTGGGACAATCCGGTGGCACAATTTCGCATCACCCGTACCCAGTAATCGCCAGTACCCGGTTCGGGAACTTCCCGCATGAGCGACACTCTAGTAGAATTATTTCGCACGCAACCGGGACAGGCGATGACTAAAGATGAGTCGCTGCAACAGCGACTGCGCATACTGCTAGTGGAGGATGACACCGATATCGCGCAGCTGGTGCTGTTGCATCTTGAAGACCTGGACGCACAGGTCAAGCACACTGATCGTGGCGATACGGCCCTGCAGCTGGCACAGAGCGAGTCCTGGGACCTGATTATTCTCGATCTCAGGCTTCCCGGCAGGAACGGGCTGGATATTTGCCGCGAGTTGCGGGAACAGGGCGATTACACCCCGATTCTGATGCTCACCGCTAAATCCTCCGAGCTGGACCGGGTGCTGGGTCTGGAGCTGGGGGCGGATGACTACCTCACCAAACCCTTCAGCCCGCTGGAACTGGTAGCCCGGGTCAAAGCCATACTGCGCCGGGTGTCCAGACTGCAACGCCTGACGCTAGAGGCTCAGGAAACTGGCAACCTGCGCTGCGGCCCACTCAACATCAGCGTCAAGCACCACAGTGTCACCCTTGAGGATCGCGAACTGGAACTCACCTCCAAGGAATTTGACCTGCTGTTGCATTTTGCCCGCCACCCGGGCCAGGTGTTTCGCCGCTCCGAACTACTGGACCAGGTGTGGGGCTACGGGCATGAAGGCTACGAGCACACGGTCAATTCTCACATCAATCGCCTACGCGCCAAGATTGAAGACGACCCTTCCTCACCCTCACTCATCATCACGGTATGGGGGGTTGGCTACAAATTCAACGAAACCCTGACCGCAGTCGCGCCGTGAAACCGCTGTCCCGACTCTATGCCAAACTCGCGTTGGCGATGTTGCTGCTGTTCGTGAGCCTGGGTGCAGCCCTGATCCTGGTGGTCAACGATACCAGTGAGATGGTTGCACTGGAGATCACCCAGCGCATCAATCGCGACATTGCCCTGCACGCCGCCGAAGACATGCCCCTGATCAGCAACGGCACAGTGAACGAAACCGCCTTGAAGGAACTGGCGCACCACGTCATGTTCATCAACCCCATTGTCGAGGTCTACTTGCTGGGTCCCCGCGGAAAAGTACTGTCCCACGCCCTGCCCTACGAGAGCGTACTCTTGCAGCGGGTGGACATGGCACCGTTACAGGCATTCCTGGCCGGTGAACAGGCCCTGCCAATATTTGGCGACGATCCCCGCAGCCCGGGCCAGCGCAAGGTATTTTCGGTGTCGCCAATTCTGGAGAACGGGGCGACAGTGGCCTATCTGTACACCGTGTTGAATGGCCAGGAGGTGCAGGGATTGCGAGAGTCCCTGCAGGACAGCTACAACCTGCAGGTGGGCACGGCCAACATCATTGGCAGCCTGTTGGTTGCGATTGCCGCAGGTCTGCTTGTTTTCGCGGTATTGACCCGGCGCTTACAGCAACTGGTGGCAGCGGTCAGGACCTATCGCGAGGGCAGCTTCCGCGGGCGCATTGAGCTGCCCACTCGTCAGCCCGCTCGCGATGAGGTGGATGAACTGGGCCACGCCATCGTCGACATGAGTGAGCGCATAGAGAACCAGTTTGAGGCACTGCAGCAAGTGGACAACACCCGGCGCGAGCTGATGGCCAACGTCTCCCACGACCTGCGCACGCCCTTGTCATCCATGCAGGGCTACCTGGAGACCATCATGGTCAAACCGGACCTGAGCGACGAGGAGCGACAGAACTATCTGCAAACCGCCTACAAACACAGCCTCCGCCTGAACCAGCTGGTGGGGGAACTGTTTGAGCTGGCCAAGCTGGAATCCAGCACCGTGGAACCCGACTGGGAGCAGTTTCCGCTGATGGAACTGGTACACGATCTGGTGCAGGACTATGAACTGCAGGCGCGTGAGCGTGGTATCAGCATCGCCGTTAAATGCGAGAACGTGGATATTGGCGTCTATGCGGATATCGGCCTGATTCACCGGGTACTGGAGAATTTGCTGGAGAATGCCCTGCGACATGTCGCCAAGCAGGGGGAAATCACCCTGCGGGTGCGCGGTGATGAACACAAGGTGTGGATCGAGGTGGCCGACAACGGCGATGGTATCGCCTCCCACGAAATCCCCTATATCTTCGATCGTTTCTACCGCCCCGCCAGCGAAGAACCCCAGACCGGCACCGGACTCGGCCTGGCTATCGTCAAACGCATTGTCGAGCTGCATCGATCGCAGGTGCAAGTCTCCAGCGAACTCGACAAGGGCACCGCTTTCAGTTTCTGGCTACCCTACTCCCGGCTGCCCGCCTGACGCTGTTCAGGCCGAGCGCAGCTCGGTAAGGAACTCGTCCATCAGCTCCAGGCCCGCCACCAGTTCCCCGGTTTGTCCGCCTATGCCGAGCCGCAGGAAGTTATCCATACCGAACCAGTCGCCGGCCACAATCAACACACTCTTCTCCTCACGCAAGCGGGTGACCAGTTCGCTGGAGTTGATATCGAGGTTGTAGCCGACGAAGGCCATACCCCCCGCCCGTGGGGGAATCAGTCGAAAATTCTCAGCGTGGGCTTGCACCCACTCCTGCACAATGGGCACATTCACCTGCAGCAGGTCGCGGCCGCGATTCAGTACCTGCAAGCGCTTCTCCGGCTGCAGGATCACGTTGGCCACGTACTGGCTGATGATGCCAGTACTGATGGAGGTATAGTCATGGTGGTGCCAGGCAGCGTCGATGATATGCCGCGGACCCGCCAGCCAACCTATCCGCAAACCGGGATGGGATAAAGACTTGGCCAGCCCGGAGGCAACTATGGTCTTCTCGTAGAGGGCCAGGAAACTGGTGGTTTCCACGCCATCCAGTTCAGAGCCGGCATAAATCTCGTCGGAAAGAATGTAGCAGTCCCGCGCTTGCGCCAGCTCGACAATGCGATCCATCGACCCGCGGCTGAGTATTGCCCCGGTGGGGTTATTGGGGTTACACACTGCGATTACCCGGGTCTTGTCACTCAGTTGCGATTCCAGCTCATCCAGATCCGGCGCCCAGTTCTGGCCCTCACGCAGGTGGAAAGGTTTGACCTCACAACCCAGGCTGCGGCTCAGGCCGTACAGCAACTGATAATTGGGCAGCATCATCACCACCTCATCGCCGGGCTCCAGCAAGCTCCAGAAAGCCACGAAATTGGCTTCCGCAGAACCGTTGGTGACGATGATGTTGTCCTCATTACAGCCCCGATAGTACGAGGCCAGGGTAGCGCGCAGTTCGGGGGCGCCATTGGTTTGCCCATAGCCCAGACGCAGGTCCAACACCTGCTGTTGCTGTTCTTCCGTTAGTAGCTCGCGCAAGGTATAGGGGTGAATTCCACTCTCCGTCAGGTTGAACTCAACCGTGTTCTCGTACAGAGACTGGTTGCGTTCCAGTTCAAAGGTCTCAATCTGCATTTTGTAAAAGGCTCTCGTAAACTGCTGTGGCGATTTCAATATCCTGGGTGGCGACGCCGGTCAGGTCCGCCACTGTTATCTGCTCATCGTTGTCGCGCCCGCTCTGCTCTCCGGCAATGATCTCACCCAGTTCGATCATCTGCTCCAGCGCTATCGCACCGGCTTGCAGTGCGCGGTAGGCCTCACCGCGAGACTGGGCCTGGGCCCGTGAATCAACCACGATTTTGTCGGCGCCGGCGAGTATGGCGGAATCGAGCTCTTGTTTCTCCGCCGTATCGGCGCCCACCGCAGTAATATGCGTACCCGGTCTGGCGTAGCGTAACAGAGCCTCGCAGGACGGCGTGGTGGTGACAATCAGCTGACAGCAATCCGCCACTTCTGTCGGGTTGTCGGTGATCTCTATCTCATAACCGGTATCTGCCAGGCGCTGACAATAGTCCTGCAAACCCTGGTGGTGACGCCCGCAAACCAGCACCCGTGGACAATCGACAATCCCCGGCAACAGGCGCAGCTGCCATTCCGCCTGAATGCCGGTGCCGATGATCCCGATACGCTGAATAGTCGCGGGGGCCAGATAGCGGGCTGCCACCGCACCCGCAGCGGCGGTACGCATATCAGTTAAAAAACCCTGATCTAAAAGTATCGCCCGCAGTTCCCCGCTGCGCTGGCTGAACAGCAACATCAAACCGTTGCTGGAGGGCAGGTCCAGCTGTGCATTGTGATAAAAACCCGAGGCAATCTTGACCACGTAGTAGTCATCCCCGCGCACATACCCGTACTTGATATGTACGTCACCGGGGGGATTTTCAAACACCAGCTCTCCCACCGGTGGTACCACGGCGTTACCAGAAGAGTAATTAAGGAATGCCCGTTCCATCGCCGCCAGCAGATCGATCTCGGCCAGCACTTTTTTGATTTCGGATAGTGAAATGATTGCGCTCACAAAACCTTCCTGCCTATTGCAATCGAACTCCAACTCTCATTTTAGCGGACAACTGGACAATCGCGCGGTTGTTATTGCCAAACCCGGGTATCTGGTATCTTGGCGGGAATCAGGCTACCGCCGACACACTGACTCAAGGGCCAGATCCAGCATGAAAAGGCTGGATTACTCGCACAGACTGACATTCACAGCTGCTGCCCGCTCGTGACATACTGCGAACCGGTCCAAGCCGGTTTGCAGGTGTCATAAAAATGAAAAAACCGATACTCCCCAAAATCAGTTTCAGCCCGATTACTCTGCTTCTTGTCGGGTTGGTGTTCAGCCAGCTATCGATTGCCGAGCGAACCGCCAAACCGGTGCTTCACGGCAAACACTGGATGGCCATCACCGGCAAACCCCTGGCCGCCACCGCCGGCGCAATGACTTTTTCCCGCGGCGGCAATGCCGTGGATGCCGCCTGTGCAATGCTGGCGGCCACCGCCACCATGTGGGATGTACTGGGCTGGGGCGGTGAAACCCAGGCCCTGATCTACAACCCGTATAGTGCTGAAATCAAGGGTATTAATGCCCTCGGCGTAGCTCCCACCGGCGCCACCGCCGAGTACTTTCGCAGTCAGGGCAGGCTCTACCCGCCCGAGTACGGTCCGCTGGCGGCGGTAACACCGGGCACGCCCGGCGGTTTGATGGTGATGCTGGCGGAATACGGCAAATTGAGCCTGGCCGAAGTCCTTGAACCCGCCATGGAAATGGCCGCCGGTTACGCCATTGAGCAAGCCACTGCCGACAATATCGAAAGGCATAGGGAGACCATTGCCCTGTGGCCGGAATCCCGGCGCATTTTATTGCCCCATTGGCAGATGGACAGCAGTGAGCGCGCGGCCCCCTACCCCGGCGAGATATTCCGGCAGGCAGATCTGCTGGCGACACTGGAGAAACTGGTTGCTGCCGAAGCCCGGGCACTGGCCGCCGGCAAGACTCGTGAGCAGGCGATCATGGCCGCCTACGACCGCTTTTATCGCGGCGATATCGCCGCTGAATTGGTGCGCGGCATCCAGGCCGAAGGCGGACTGATCACCCTGCAGGACCTGGACCAGTGGCAAGTGCACATCGAGGAACCGGTGAGTACCAATTATCGTGGCATCGATGTCTACAAGCTGACTCACTGGGTGCAGGGACCGGTGATGTTGCAAACCCTGAATATTCTGGAAAATGCCGACCTGCAAGCCATGGGCCATAACAGTGCGCGCTATATGCACACCCTGTACCAGGCCATGAACCTGGCCTACGCCGACCGGGACTTCTATTACGGCGACCCCTATACGCCCCCGGTTGAGCCCATCAAGGGTTTGTTATCCAAAAGGTATGCCAAACGCCGCTACCAGCAAATCAACTGGGAGAAAAACAATCCGGACACTAAACCGGGCGACCCCTATCGCTACCAGAAAGGCAAGAATCCTTACCTGGATTTACTGGAGAAGTGGACTCCCATCCCGCCTGAGGCTGAGGCTGCCGCCGAGGAGGGTTTTCAGCAAGCGCTGCTGATGAGCCACGACGAGGCCTTTGTGGCTGGTACTACCTCAATTCAGGCGGCTGACGCCGAGGGCTGGATTGTTTCTATCACCCCCAGCGGTGGCTGGATACCCGCCTTCATCCCCGGCAAGACCGGCATTGGCTTAAGCCAGCGCATGCAGAGTTTCGTGCTGGACAAGAGCCTGAATCCCTACAACGTGGTGCAACCCGGCCAGCGACCCAGGGCCACCCTCACCCCGGGAATGGCCTTCAAGGACGGCAAACCCTATCTGTCCTTCGCCGTGCAGGGCGGCGATACCCAGGACCAGAACCTGTTACAGTTCTTCCTCAACATGGTGGAGTTCGACATGAATGTGCAACAGGCGGTGGAGGCCCCCAATATCGTCAGCTACCAGATGCAGAGTTCCTTCGGTGCGCACAAATCCGAACCCGGCCGGCTGAAAGTACGTAAAGACGTGCCGGGATGGACCCGCCAAAAGATGCAAAAAATGGGCTACCAGGTGGAGACCGATACCCGCACCTCGGGACCCATCACCGCGATCTACTTCGACCGGGAACACGCCACCTTCTGGGGCGGCGCCAGCGACTTCGGCGAGGACTATGGAATTGCCTGGTGAGCCGACGCGGTCCGTGTCTGTCTGAATTGGCAAACTGCTTGCGCATAATGGGACTCGTCAGCGCCTGCCAAAGGAATTTGGGGCAGATACCGTGCGCGCTCAACGGTAAGGCAGGGCGCAATTTTATTCACGCAGTATCGCTGCTTTTTCTCCAAATCCTGCTGCTCACTACAGTTCATGGTGACTCAGTTCACCGAAGATGCGCGCGAGGGGGCCATGGCCTTCTTTGAAAAAAGACCGCCTGAATTCAAGGGCAACTGAGGCCACAGCTTCCGCAGCGATACTGCGGGTCAACTGTATTTTGGCAACTACTTTCCCAATGACTGGTCAGATTCCAGCGGGGCGCGCCAGCAGAGCGACGCTATTTACGCTGAAGTCAGTGGCGAGGTGCGCATTCTCATCCTGCGCTGGAAGGGTAAGGAATTCCACCTGGTCATCCGCAGTGGCCCAGACGGCCTGGGCCAGTGGCAGCAAGAAAGGCGCAACCTGTATCAGGACTACGCCCACTACATGGGCGAGCCACCCGCGCGCATTGTTCGCGTGTGGTTGATCGCCAACAGCATTTTTCAGCGTGACAGCGGAGTGTGTGATTACTCAGACATTACCTTGCATCAGGAACAGGCGGACACAAGCGTACTGTAGTGGCACGGCTGCGGGCGGTGAAGCCCTCTCGGCCGCTGTTTTCGTTCGTGACGGCTATGGTAATTCCCGCACTTGCACGGAGTCAATGCCGGAACCACTCAGGGTATCTGAAATCACCACCACGTGATCGCCTGCGGCAAAACCTTCCTTTTCTCGCAGCACAGCAAAAGCCTTGTGCAGCGTCTTTTCGGGATCACGACTGAACTGTAATTTGTGTGAATAAACATTGCGGTTCAACGCCATCTGCCGCCGGGTGCGGCCATCATTGCTGAACGCGTAGATGGCAGATTGTTGCGGGTGACAATTGGTGACGTAATTCGCCATGCGGCCGCGCCGGGTGATCACCACAATGGCTTTCGCGGGCAAGGACTCCGCCAGGTGCACGGCACTGGCCGCGATATTCTGCTTGTGGTGTGAAGTCACCAGGTCTTCTGTGAACTGCAGACCGCGATGCTTCTCCACCGTCTCCGCGATTTTCACCATGCTCTCCACACATTTAATCGGGTATTTACCCACCGTGGTTTCACCGGAGAGCATGATGGCATCCGCCTCCTCGTACACCGCGTTGGCCACATCGGTGACCTCGGCGCGCGTCGGCATCGGGTTTTCGATCATAGATTCCATCAGATGGGTCGCCACAATGACCCGCTTACCCTTCTGTGCGCAGGAGCGCACGATCCTGCGCTGGATATGCGGTAACTCCCAGAAATCCACTTCCACCCCCAGGTCGCCCCGCGCCACCATGATACCGTCGGAGACGTCGATGATTTCCTGGACATTCTTGACTCCTTCCTGATCCTCGATCTTGGCAATCACTTTGGTCTTGCCAAATTTGTCGCCCAACAATTCATTCAGCTGGAGGATATCCGCGGCATCGCGCACAAAGGACAGGGCAATGAAATCCACATCCTTTTCCAAACCAAACGCAATATCGTTGCGATCCTTGTCGGTGATGGCCGGCAGGTTTACCCGTATTCCCGGCAAATTGACGTGGGCCTTGCTCTTCAGCAGGCCGCCGTCAATTACCTTGCACTGCAGCACGCGTTCTTCAATGGACAGTATCTCCAGATTGATCAAACCATTATCGACCGTGAGCCTGTCGCCCACGGTCATATCGCTGATCAGGTCCACATAGTTGACCATCATCGAATTCGCTTCGACGTCCTGGGCACCGCGAGCGACCACAGAAATAACATCGCCCTCCTTGAGATTCAGCGCATGTTCCACTTCCCCGGTGCGAATCTCGGGACCCTGGGTATCCAACAGGATCGCCACCGGATACTTGAGTTTGGTATTGAGGGTCTGCAGGCGTTTGATGACTTGTGCGTGTGACTCGTGGTCACCGTGGGACATATTCAGGCGCGCGACATTCATACCCGCATGGGCCAGTTTCTCCAGCATGTCATAGCTGCTGGTGGCCGGGCCGATGGTACAGATGATTTTGGTCTTGCGCCTGTGCATCGTCTCAATCCTGGTGCCTGGCTCCCACATCGGAGCCAGGCACGTAAAACGGGGTGCGCATTGTAACAATTTTTACAACAACGTTTGCCGCCGGCGGAACGCGGCAGTTACTCGCTGAGTGGGTAAGCCGTCAGCGTGGAATGAGTCACCTGGCGCAGAATGCGCATCACCTGGCACGCGTAACCGTACTCGTTGTCATACCAGACATACAGCACACAGCGATTACCGGTGGCGATCGTTGCCAGGGCGTCAAAAACGCCGGCGGCCCGACTGCCGACGAAATCCGTCGACACCGCATCCGGGGCGTTGGAGTAGCCCACCTGTTTTTGCAGGTCTGAGTGCAGGGCGACATAGCGCATGTAGTCGTTGATCTCATCTACGGTGACAGGTTTCTCGAGATTGAGGTTGAGTATCGCCATGGACACATTCGGGGTCGGTACCCGCACCGAGTTTCCGGTGAGCTTGCCCTCCATTTCCGGCAAGGCCTTGGCCACCGCTTTGGCAGCCCCGGTTTCGGTGAGCACCATGTTCAGGGCGGCGCTGCGCCCGCGCCGGTCTCCCTTGTGATAATTGTCGATCAGATTCTGGTCATTGGTGTAAGCATGCACCGTCTCCATATGCCCGCTGACTATCCCGAACTTTTCGTGAATCGACTTGAGCACCGGTGCAATCGCGTTGGTGGTGCAGGAAGCGGCAGAGAGAATCCGGTCCTCCGGCTCAATAGTCCCGTGATTGATACCGTGTACAATATTCTTGATATCGCCCTTGCCCGGCGCGGTTAGCAGTACCTGAGAGGCACCTGCCTGCAGGTGCAGGGAGAGGCCCTCCTCATCCCGCCATACGCCGGTATTGTCGATGATCAGGGCGTTGTTGATCCCGTGCCCGGCATAGTCCACCGTTTCCGGTGCATCGGCATAAATAACCTTGACATTCTGGCCATTGATGATGAGTTCGTTGGACTTCTCATCCACCTTCACCACACCGTCAAAAGCGCCGTGCACCGAATCCTGGCGCAACAGGCTGGCGCGTTTCTGTATATCGTTGCCCTTGCCGCGCCGGACCACGATGGCCGCCAGGCGCATACCGCGACCACCGCCGGTGCGGTCGCACAACAAGCGTGCCAACAGCCGTCCGATGCGACCAAAGCCATAGAGCACCACGTCCTTCTGTGGTGTTTTCTCATCCCCGCCGTTGGCAGCGGTTTGCAGCTCCGCTTCCAGAAACTGGCGGAGATTGCCCCCACCCAGGCGGTAGTGTTTCACTACCAGTTTGCCGATATCAATATGCGCGTTGCGCAGGGGCATTCGGCTCAGGGCTTCGACAATCTGCAAGGTGTCCTCCGGCAACAGCTCCAGATCCTCGATCTGGTGCACTACCTCGTGGGCCTTGAGGATGTAGTTGACCGTGCGCTTCACCATCAACTGGCCAAACACCGAGATTTCCACGGTTCGCTCCCGGTACAACTCCCCAATCAAGGGGATCATGGCTTCGGCGGCCCGCTCGTTGCGGTCCCAATCGTTGTTGTTCATCGTGAAACCCTCCGGAATTTGCCCGGATGCATAAAATCAAAACGAGGGAATC
>JAPUKZ010000364.1 GCA_027295405.1 Gammaproteobacteria bacterium | reverse complement strand
CGCGCCGACTGATCAGTATCATTTCCAGCACTGTCCAGATGGCAAACCCGCCAAACAGCACCAGTGAACGGCTGTCGCCATTGGCCAGCAGGTGGGCCACAGACCAGACCAGTACCCCGCTCAATTGTGGGTGGCGGACGATTCGACCGATCCGGGTGGCACGCTTGCTGGCACCCAGCAGGATAAAAGCCAACACCATCAGCGCCAGTGCCAGCGTTCGCAGTGCCTCTGGCGGCAGATAGATCAGAGTGGGTTGGGCACTGCGCCAGCCGACAATGATCAGGGCCAGCGCACTCAACACAATCAGGGTAAAACTGCCCTTGTAACCACCTTCTCCCAGCTTGCCTCGCCAGGCGCTTTTCAGCCCGGGAGCCAGTGAGGGAACCAGGTGTATTGCTGCCCACAGGCAGACTCCGGCAATCAACAGGGGCATATCTGCGCTCCCCGGGCAAGGAGCGCAGTCTGGTCGAATATCCTGTCGATTGTCAGAACATGTACTTCGCGCGCACGCCGTACACTTCGCCTTCTTCCATGAACCGGGAATGTGAACCGGTCAGCGTGGGCGTATCGAAGCTTTGTGACAGAGCAGCTTCATCGGTGATATTGCGACCGTAGGCCATGATCTCCCATTGATCAGCGCGTAAACCGAAGCGCAGGTTGACCTTGGTGTAATCCTCGATCACGTCGATCGGGTCGTTGTCACCCGCCGAGTTGAACTCATCCCGATAGTTAACCTCTCCACTGACGAACAAATCCATTGCGCCCAGCGGGTAGCTGTAGTCCCAAATGAACGAGGCGCTGTAGTCAGAGGCGTACAGGGTTGTCTCGCCGGAAAGGTCGTTGAAGGTATTCAGCTCATTGCCCGCGATGCCGCACCGTGGATTGGCATCCAGCTGAATAGCTGTGCACGGTGCGTCTGCGAAATCTGCGTACTCCGCATCCAGCCATGCGAAATTCAGGCCCAGTTGCAGGTTGTCGGTTACCGCCCAGCGCGTGTCAACTTCCAGGCCGGTGATTTCGGAAGCGCCGGCATTGGTGGTGGTAAAACCTATGCCCTTGAAGATTGCGGTCTGCAGGTCGTCATACTCGGTGTAGAAAATCGCCCAATTCACGCTGAACGAGCTATCGAACAAGGTGTGCTTACCGCCAATCTCGTAGGCGTCAACCGTCTCGTCGTCAAATTCAAAGTCGTCGTTGGGCTGGGTGGGGTCGTAGCAGGCATTGATATCCACACTGCCATCGGGCTCGATGGAACAGGGCCATTCACCCAACTCCAGACCGGCGGGTTCGCCATCGTCGGCAGCGGTAAAACCGCCGCTCTTGAAGCCCTGCGAGAAGCTGGCGTAAAGCATGCTATCCTCGCCCACGTCCCACTGCAGGGTTACCGAGGGAGTCAGGTCATCGGTGCTGCGGTCGTCCTCGTAGTTGTACGCGTAGGTATTAACGAGTGTTGACTGGATCTGGCCCAGGTAGAAATTATTGTTGGGCGTGTCATAGCCGAGTACTTCGTCTGCCAGGAACTGCCTGCTCTTTACATCCTTCTCTTCCTTGGTGTAGCGCAGGCCCACGGTCACGCGAAAGACGTCGGTCAGGTTGAACGTGCCCTGGAAGAAGACTGCCCAGGATTCAGAGTCCAGTTCATAAAGGTGGTTGCGCGCTATCTGCTCAGAAAAATACTGAAAAGGCGGCGTTGTGAACAGTGCGTTCCCGCTGGTTACACCAATTGCGCGTAGCGGGATGGGTGGCAGCGCCGGGCTGATGTCGCTCCCCAGAACATCGCCGAAGGTGTCGTCGAAAGAAAAATCGAGCGCCACCAGTCGGTCACTGACCAGTTCACTCGTGTCGTAGTAAGCGCCGGCAACGAAGTCGAAGAATTCGCCACCCGGCGAGGTGATGCGGATTTCCTGGCTGAACTGCTCGTAGGTCTGGTCGTCGTCCCGGGAAATGTAGCGCAAGGGCAACCAGTCCACATCGGCACCACTTTGTACCTCGTACTCCGACCAGCCGGTGACCGAGGTTAGCGTGTAGTCACCCACCTGGTAATCGATATTCAGCGCGAAGTTATCGACCTCGGCATCGTCGCCGTCGGGATAGCGACCCACACCCACCGTTGAGCCAGAGCCGAAGCCATTGTCCTTGAAAGTCTCGAAGTCAGTACCGGCCTGTGCAGCAAATCCCGGGAAGTTGGAATCATTCAAAAAGTAGGCCGGATCGGCGAGCGGGCCCCGGTTCGGAACGACTGCATCACGGGCTTCGGGGCTATCAAGATAGAACCAGGTGGAGGACTGGGCGCCTGCGCGCTCTTCATTGGAATTACTGTACTTGAGTTTCATATCCAGGTTGTCGGTGGGCTGCCACACCAGGGTTACCCGGTAGGCGGTCTCCTCTATTTCGGGTTCATCCCCGCCGGTCAAGACGTTTTCGATGTGGCCGTCGGATTCGCGGTATTTGAAAGCAAAGCGCGCCGCAAAGTCCTCGGTCACTGAGCCGCCCAGGAAGCCTTCGACGAGCAGGCCGCCATTGGTCTCTGCGGAAACCGAGATTTCGGCGTTCAGCGGATCATCGAGGTTGGGCGAGGCGGACGTGATATTGATGGCGCCCGCAATAGTATTACGGCCAAACAGGGTGCCTTGCGGTCCGCGCAGCACTTCCACGCGCTCAAGGTCCAAAAAGGCGTTGCGGTACTGGCGCCCGCGGCCCATGTAGATGCCGTCGATGTACATGCCCACGGATTGCTCAAAGCCCTGGTTGTTACCCGAGCCGACGCCGCGCATGTAAATATTGGTATTCACCGCGGCATTGGCGATGTGCAGGTTGGGCACATAATCCGCCATCGCGGCCATATTGCCGATGCCGGCTTCCTGGATTTTTTCGCCCTGTAAGGCGGTTACGGAAATTGGCACGTCCTGCAGGCTTTCTGCCCTTTTCTGCGCCGTCACGATCACTTCTTCCAGCATTTGCGCTGCTGACAGTTGCGGCATCAGGGCCATGGACAGTGCAATTACAAGCGGACTTTTCTTCGCGAAGTTATTCATTGTCTTCCCTCTTGCTGCTGCCGGGTCAGACCGCCGATATCCGGGATACCGGATACAGAATCTTGCCGGCTGGGTGAGATTATTTTGTTTCTGCTCACACTAATAGTAGCAGCCAAATGAATTAGCGCACGGATTTTGCAACAACACAAAATCCCGCTTTACAATCCGCGTCTGGTTTAGTGCTTGGAACTATTCGGGGTCGATTTTCGGGGGCGGGCGCAAGCTGCCATCATGGCACCTGGGGATTCATGCCCGGTTGTGGCGTCAGGCGTGGGGGGGGTGTCGGGACGCGATGCTGGCCAATAAACCCCGCGCGCCGACCACTGGCCGAAGCACGGGGCGAGGGTAGGTTTTTAGCGCCCGGCGGTCTGTACTACCGCGTCTGCCGGGTCGCCTTCACGAGCCAGCGAGATGATCTCGCCGGTCTTGCGGTCGAGGCTGCAAGTGGCTTTGAAGGATTCCATCCCCTTGGGATAAAGCTGCAGCCGTACTTCGGTGGCACCGCTCTTGCGACCGGTGCCCCGGAACTTGATGCGGGTGTCCACACCTTGCGGCGCCAGGTCGACACCGGCCTGGGCCTTACACACGCCCACGGCGTCGGAGGTTGATAACCCGGCCAGTGCGCTGGGCGCTGCTACTACCGTGATGGCTGCTGCAAGTACTGCTCGATAAATCATTTTCATTTGTCTCTTCCTTTCTCGTGTTTCATATCAGGGAGTCAGGTGCGTCTGACTTGAAGCTAACTATACCCTGTGCGAATATGCACTTAAATACGCAAATACGCACAATGAAAGTGCAAATATATTGATGTTAAACTGGGATGACTTGCGCTATTGCCTGGCCGTGGTCAGGGAGGGCTCGGTAACAGCGGCAGCCCGCGACCTTGGTGTGAACCACACCACGGTTTCGCGGCGTATATCCGCTCTGGAGAAGGACCTGAACGTTGTCCTCTTTGATCGTACCACGTCGGGCTGGCTGATCACCCCGGTCGGCGAGACCATCCTGAAGTCGGCCGAGCATATGCAAGAGGAAGTCCACAATATTCGTCGCAACGTGCAGGTGGACCGCCAGGAACTGAGTGGAAAGCTGCGTGTCACCGCCGTTGACGTCTGTATCCAGCGCCTGCTTATTCCGGGGCTGAAAGCCTTCTCCGAGCAGTACCCGGAAATTCGCATAGAATTGATCGCCTCTGAACAGACCTTCGACCTCTCCGTCCACGCTGCTGATATTGCGTTCCGCAGCACCAACGAGCCACCCCCCAATGTGCTCGGAAAGCGTATTGCCGAGTTTGCCTACGCGGTGTATGGCACTCGGGAGTTATGCGAGCTGTATCAGCGGGAGCCGGAAGCGGTCACCGCCGTCACCTGGATGGGAGATGGCCAATCGGTGCCGGAATGGATGCAAAAATGTTTCCCCGCCATGCAGGTTCGCTACCGGGCGAATACGCTTAACATCGCTTATGAACTGGCCAGGCAGGGGCTTGGGTTCACCCAGCTTCCCTGTGGCCTGGGGGACATGGCGCCTGAACTGCAACGTATCCCGGTCGAATACCAGGCGCCGCGCACGGGGTTCTGGCTGTTGTCGCACATCGATCTTCGCACCACCGCCCGATTCCGCATTTTCCGGGACTTCATGGTGCAGCAGATCAATCCCAAAGTAGATCTTATCGAGGGGCGAATGGAGAGGGCCTGGGAGACGATGCCACGTTCGTAGGACAGGGGCCCAGGGCAATCCGTCTAAAGCGGCGTCCCGTCCTCGGTGACCAGGTCATTGACGGTTACACAGGTCACTCCCTCGATGAGCTTGGTCTCGCTGGTTACGTTAACCGTTACGGTCTCACTGCCATCGAAGTACACATCGCTCTTGCCCTGGGTCAATGGAAAGTAGGGATTGGCGGCCACTGATCTCCATCTGGCAGGCGAGCGACATGCCATAGGCTGAGCCGGAGCAGAACTGCATCTGCGCCTGCGCGCCGGTGCTGTATAGCAGCAGGCCCACTGTGGTAAGCCCAGCCGTGGTTAGTAGGGTGCTGAAAGCTCTCATAGTGACGTCCCCGATCGTTGCCTGGTACCTCTACCCTGTTAGAGGCGGGGGCCGCGCAAAATCTGTCGAAAAAAATCCGTACTTATTCACCGCCGCCTGCGTTGACGCTGCGGCGGCAGCATCCTAGAGTTTCTATTATGAGCATTGGGCGATCTATGGCCCTGGCAACCGTGCTGGGCCTGTCGTTGATTTCGCTATCGGCAACTGCAGCGGCGCGCGAAATGCCCTTGCGGGTGTTGCTGGAATCCCTGCGTCAACAGGAATACGACATCCTCTACAGCAGTGCGTTGGTACATCAGGAAATGCGGGTGACTGTGGAGTCGGTGTCGCTGCAGGCACTGCAGCAGGCCTTGCCGGAACTGGGTCTGCGACTGGAGCAGCGGGGGGGCGTCTGGGTCATTATCTCGGCCCCGACCCCGCCGCTCGAGCAACCTGCTGCAGGCGCTGATCCTGAGCAGGCAGAGCCACCGGAAAACGTGATTGTCACCGGCAGTATGCATCGCTTCCCCACGGGTGACCTGGTGGGCTCCTCCCAGCGCTTCACGCCGGAAGCTATGAACGTTGTGCCGGTACTGGCCTCCGACGCCATGCGGGTTGCCCTGCGTCTGCCTGGCGTTTCCTCGGTGGGTGTGTCTGCGAAGCCGCGTATTCGGGGTGGCTTGCAGGACGAACTGCTGGTCATACAGGATGGGGTGGAGTTGCTGGAACCCTTTCACCTGGCGGACTACCACAGCGCCTACAGCAGCATTGACTACCACACCATTGAATCAGTGGACATCTATACCGGCGGATTTCCCTCGCGCTACGGTAACCGTATGAGCGGCGTCATAGATATCAGTAACGACTGGGAGAAGGACGAATACCAGCGGGATATCGGAATTTCCTCCTTTGCCAATTTCATCAACGTGCGCGGACAGTTTGGTGAATCGCAACCGGGAAACTGGCTGCTGTCGGTGCGCCAGGGAGATCTCAGTGATTTGACCGACTACATCCAGACCCGCTCCGGTGATCCCAAGTACAAGGACGCCGCCGCGCGCATGAATGTCGCCCTGAGCGAGGCCTCCACGCTGGCCTTGGGCGCGGTCTACTCGGAAGACGATATTGAATTCCAGGACGAAGAGGAGACAGCATCCTCGCAGATTGAAACCTGGTATCTGTGGGCCAATCTGGACAGTCTGCACGGTCGGAGTGTGCGCAGTAAACTGTCTCTGTCCTACACCGATTTCCAGCGCCGGAAAATGCAGGGCAGTTTCGAGCTGGAGGCGAAGGGCGGAATCCTGGATCACCGCCAGGACGTGGAGCGACTGTCACTGCGCCATGATATTTCCAGGCTATTCGGCCAGCGTCTGCTGGAGTTTGGTTGGCAGGCGGAGTACAGCCGGGGTGACTATCGTCACACCAGTCGCATCGACCGCGGCGAGTTGGCTGATATTCTGGGGACAGAGCGCATCGTCGAACGGGATATCAGCCAGCGGCCGGAGGGTGGGTCCGGCGGTGCGTACCTGGCGGCTGAATGGGAGTTGGCCTCGGGCCTGCTGATACAACCCAGCCTGCGCTGGGATTTTCAGGACTACTATCTGCAGCGCGGCACCGAGCAGCAGCTGTCACCGCGCCTGGGATTGGCCTACGAACTGGGCGAATCCACACGCTTGCGCCTCAGCCTGGGTCGTTTTAACCAGCCGGAGGGCATTCAGGAACTGCAGGTCATTGATGGTATCGAGCGTTTTTTCAAGCCGCAGCAATCGGATCAGGTGATCGCCGGACTGGAATGGGACCGGGGCGACCTGGAGTTTGTTGCCGAGATCTACTACAAACGCTACCGCGATCAAAAGGGCCGCTTTGAAAACATGTTCAACCCCTTCGTCCTGTTGCCGGAGATGGAGCCGGACCGGGTCGGCCTGTATCCGCAGCGGGCCTCGGCGCAGGGACTGGACCTGGACCTGAAAGTTACCTTCCTGCCGGCGCTCACCGGACAATTGCGCTACAGCCATATGCAGGCGCAGGACCGCATAGAGGGCAAGTGGATAGAGCGGCGCTGGTCCCAGCAACATACGCTCAACGCCAGCCTGATCTGGCAGAAGCAGAGCTACAGCCTCTCTGCCGCCATCACCTGGCACTCGGGCTGGCGCAGCACGCAGTTACCACCGGTGGTGCCGGAGGGGGTGGTTATTCCTGTGTCCGAGGTCCTCAACAACACCTTGTTGCGGGATTATTTCTCCCTGGATATCAGCGCCAGAAAATCCTGGCGTATCGGCAAAACGCAACTACAAGTGTATGCGGATATCAGCAATGTCACCGATCGTGCCAATGTGGCCGGTATCGATTGGGACGTGGATGAGGGAGAGGATGAGAACGGCAACATTTTTTTCCTGCTGTCGCCGGACTCCGAGACTTTGCTCAAGCGGGTACCTTCGATGGGTATAACGCTTTCCTTCTAGGGGAGCCTCTGAACAAGTAGCACTCAGCGCGGCAACAACTTCACCAAGAGGGTGTTTGCATCGCTGCGCTGTACCCGTAAATGGGTCGTGGAGAGTACCGGTGCCACGGCTTGTTCCGGGTCCAGGCTGGAGATGTCGCCGTGCAGCGTGGTGATGCGGGCGTAAGTTTCAGCGCTGTCACTGGCAAACGCCAGCTTCAGGCCGCTCTCCGCCACTGACCATTGCAGGAAGTCGTAGGTGCTGCTGCCTTCAATCTCGAACACCGGTGCAAGCGGGTATATCCAGGTCCATTGCTCTGCACTGAGTTCACTGCTGGAGACCTCTCGACGCTGGTTAACGGTGATGCGGTGAGGATTGTTGCCCGCCTCGGCGGTGTGCTCCGCAGCCCCGGTGTTGACCACGATACTGCCTCTGCGCACGGTGGATATAACCTGGTCGCCAGCCAGCGCAACGGTGAACTGGGTGCCGATATCGCGAATGGTGGCATAGGGGGTGTGTACAACGATGGGTTCCCGCGGCCAGCGCCCACTTTCATTGCTGATGTAGATTTCCCCGGCCAGCAAGTGCACACCGTCTGTGTCAATACGGATCTGGCTGTGGCTGTTCAGGCGCAGGTCGTAATCCTGGAAGATCAGCGACAGGTAGGCGTCTGCCGGGGTAATTAGCACGCTGCCGGCCTCCAGCTGTTGGTCATTCCGGGCCAGCACTTCCTCACCGGTCGGCGCGGTGACCAGAGCTTCGCCGATGACGCGGCTTACCCGAATCTCCTGATCCAATACAGTGGGTGGCCGCAGCGTGAACAGACCCACCAGGGCCAGCAGGACGAAACTCGCACACAGGGCAAACACCCGGCGGTGTTGGCGCCACTTGCGGCGCTCTATCACCGGCGCCAGCTCCTTGCGAAAGCTGGCCTCCCAGGACCTCTTGAGGTGTACCGGAAGTTCTTCCCGCCGACCCGCCGCCTGCAGCAGGCGGGCAATATCCTGTTCCTCGGGAGCGTTTTTATCCGTCGTCGTCATCATGTTCACCTGTTAAGGAGGGTTTGACCCTCCTCACCATAAAGCGTTGTCAGTGCTTCTCCGCACACCTCCCGAAAGGCCCGGCGCGCCCTGGCGAGCAGGGATTGCAGCGCCTCGTCACTGGTTTTCAGACGCTGGGCAATCTCCCTGGAACTGAAGCCCTCGACGTACTTGAGTTCCAGCGCCGCCGCGTAGTGTTCCGGCAATTGATCCAGAGCGAACTGGATCAGGGTAATCACCTCGCTGCGCCGGGTTGCGGCTTCCGGATCATCAGCGGGGCCTGTCTCCATCGATTCCACCACGGAACGGAGCAGGTCATCGTTCAGGAACGGCAGCATCATATCGGCCCTGTGGCTGGCCTGTTGCAGGTGCCGGGAGATCTCGTGGCGGCAAATCTGCACCAGCCAGGTCAGCAGGGTCGCTTCACCGCGCCAGGTTTCCAGCCGCCGTGCCGCCTGGCTGAGCACCGCCTGCACCACGTCTTCCACATCCGCGTCATTATTGAGACGGTGGCGGGCGTAGCGATACAGACGTGGGAAGTATTCGTTGATAAAACAGTTCAAGGCCCGCTCGTCCCCAGCCAAAATCTGCTTGACCAGCCGCCGGTCGCGGGCCAGGGGCATCCACGCAGTGTTTAAGGGGTCTTCTTCCATCTCGGCCTGTGGTTCCGGTTCCTCATAACAGTATAGAGGGGGATGTGGCAGAGAATCTGTCGCCGTTGCCGGCTGTACTAGCATGACTCGCTGACTTCAGGTACAGGGAGCGAACAATGGCGGGACGGGTTCAGGACAAGGTCACCATTATCACCGGTGGTGCTTCCGGCATCGGCGAGGGTATGGTGCTACGTCCCCGGTTTCACTGGCTGTGGAACTATTCGCCGGGTGCGGTTATGCTGACTATAAGCTGACAGAGGTACGCATATGCCGCGCTTACTGCAAATTCTGCCCCTGTTGATTTGTTTACCTTGCACTGCAGCAACGGTTTACAAGTCAGTGGATGCCCGGGGGCGCGTCACATTTTCAGACTCACCACCGGTACAGGCGGTATCTGTAGAAAAACTGGTGATAGAGGTACAGGCAGCGGCGGATCCTGATCTTTACCTGCAACGGCTTGCGGCAATGACGGAAGTGACCGACAAGATTGCAGCCGACCGCAAGCAACGGGAGCAGACCCGGGCACAGTCAAGACGGTGGCCGCAAGACCACTATAGTGGGGGCAGGCCCACAGTGGTTCAGGATGGCTATACTGCTGGCTACTCAGGGTACGGCAGGTTCAGCGGAGTGCGGGGTCGGCATTATCGCAAGGGCCATTACCCCTCACATCCGATTGCGCATCCGCCGCTTCTTCCCGCTCGTGGGCCCGCCCTGGTCAATCAGTATCCTGCTTCACTGGTGCGGCGTTCCTACAGCCCCCAGGTTGCTGCGATTTTCCAGAGCAACCCGGCCCCATAGGCACAGGTCGTGCTAGTTGGCTGGATCCTCAGCCCTATAGCCAAACAGGGGTGACAAATCCCGGTTCACCATTGCGTCCAGTTCCGCCACTTCCTGATCGCTGAAGTAGTCCTTGTAGCCACCTACCTTGGCGCGGCGAACCTTGTAGGAATCGGGATTGTCGGGATCACCAGCCTGCAGGCGACTGCCACGGAAATGATTGGCCCTCTCCTTGGTGCGCAGGTTCTCCAGGGAGGCAAATTGCACGCAGTCGGCGATCCACTCGGACCTTGGCTCCAGCCCCAAAAAATCGATGATCCTCTCCATTTCCTGTTCGGGCTGGCTGCGTAAATCCTCGTAGCGGGTCAGCCGGAACGACTGCAAGGATTCCGTATCCCTGGCCCAGTCATTCATGTAGCGGATCACATTGGGCAATCCCTGCCCGGGGTCGTGCACGAACTCAAGCAGGGAAATATCAGCGTCGTGGGGCGGGTAGCGATTGATTACCTTCTTGCGTTTACGCATGCGGTATTTCCACTGGAAAAATTGCGAGACAGCCACGTCCTGTGGTTGGCGCACCAGTAGCAGGGTATTCTTGTGGTAGTAATCCAGCTTGGTGTCCCGGTTGCCGGTATAACTGCGCAGGTAGTTGTCATGGGTGAAAAAAATCCTGGGTGCCGCCGGGTTGATGCGCTGAAAGTTGTCGAACTCCAGCAGCAGGTCATCCGGGAGTTCGTATTTGAGCTGGCAGTACCGCGAAATCATAACTCGCAGCCAGGTGCGACCGCTTTTTCCATAGGACACCACGACACTGTCGCTGTCCCGGTGCTGCTGATATTCCCGCCATCCGCGTACCCGGCGCTCAAGGCTAATGGAGAATTCCTGTAACAGTCCCATTGGCGCTAAGCCTGCGTCCTGCGAGTGGGGCTGGATGGGTTGGCTCCGGTCATTGAATTCTTCATGGCTGGTTTCCGTTGCGGGCGGGGAATTCTACCGCGCGGCGGCATCAGCCAACAATACGGTTGATCTACTGAACTCCCCCGGTCCAAATGTGTGGTTGTGTATGAATGCGCAAGCGGTTCAGTTTAAACTGTCGCGTCGCCACAGTGCGAATGCAGTTTACCAGTCGAAGCCGATGGAGATTGAAAGCCAATGTCAGCGTTTACCTATGCAGCAACCAGCAACACCTTTGCCGCGGAACACGGCAATATTCACTACCACGAGGCGGGTACAGGGCCCGATTTGCTGCTGCTACACGGCTCCGGGCCGGGAGTCAGCGGTTGGGCCAATTTTGAGGGTAACTTGCCGGTATTCGCAGAGCACTTTCGCTGTGTGATTGTTGATCTGCCTGGCTATGGTAAGAGCGATCCGATTGAGGGAGACCCCATAGGCGGCTGTGTGACCGCCGCGCTGGCCCTGATGGATGGACTGGATATCAGTCGTGCGCACATCATTGGCAACTCACTGGGGGGCATTGTCGGCTCGCATATCGCCGCCAACCACCCGGATCGGGTCGATCGCTTTGTGACCATCGGCGGCATTGGCGTGAATATCTTTTCTCCCTTTCCGGGGGAGGGGCTGAACCTGCTCACCGAGTTTACCGAAGATCCCACCCGTGAGCGCATCGAACAGTGGCTGCGTTCCATGGTGTTTGACCAGTCCCTGGTAACCGAGGAGCTGATCGAGAGCCGCTTCAAGCAGGCCACTGATCCGGTCACCCTGGCCACCAGTCGGCAGATCTATGCGCGGGCAAGCATCGGTGCGATGGCGGAAGTATTTCGCGGTGAGCACTCGCTCCAGAGAGTCGCCCACCTGGCCAAAATACAGGCCCCGACGCTGATAACCTGGGGTCGCGATGACCGGGTCACCCCGCTGGATATCGCGCTGCTGCCCATGCGCATCATTCCCAACGCCGAGCTGCATGTTTTCCCCAATTGCGGGCACTGGAATATGATCGAGCGCAAAGTGGAATTTGAAAGTCTGGTCAAGGCCTTTCTGTTGCGCTAGCGCCGTCGATCGGCCACCCTCAGCCGGCCACACCTCAGCCGGCCGCACCTCAGCCGGCCACACCTCAGCCGGCCGCACCCGTCTCTAGCAAGTAGATGGAGTGGAGGATTTTCCGCCACTCGCGATACTGATCCTCGAGGCTGCCTTCCAGTTCTATGACACGTCCCTGCAAGCGCATAATGGTGGGTTCCACCTCATTATTGAAACCGGTCGCCAGCCTGGCTGCCTCCTGCTCCTGGATTTTTGACCAGCGGTAATTGTTGTAGATTTGTTTCATGGCCTGGTAACTGCCCCGGCGTTTTTTGCTGCGTTCCGCCAGACGCTCTTCATGGGCGTCCTGGTACAGGGACTGCTCGCGATTATACTGCCGCCAGAGATCGTAGGTTGGCGCCATATTGCTGAACAGGGTGGCGTATTGCTCGTCCACCGTGTCGATGAACACATACTCCTGTTCCCGCACCCGTTTGATCCTCTCCAGCATGGGATCATCATGTGCCGGCAACCGCAGCAGCCGGTACCGGCCCTCTTCGGAGCGGGTGTAATAGCTGCCGAATGCAGCAGGCGCCAGCTCGACCGCATAGCGCAGCAGCGACAGCTGGTTGATCTTTTCTATCTCAGCGCTACTGAGTTGCGAGGCCACCGCGTAAATATCGGCGGCTACCCGGTCGTAGAGCTCCTGGAAGGGTCGTTCGCCGTTTGCTCGCTGGGTCTGGTAATCATCTTCGGAAGAGGATTCCCGGTAGACCTGATTGATCCATTCCACTCCACGGCTGTCCACGGCTTGTACCTGCACCTCCAGAGTGATGCCGTCGGAATCGATTATGCGGCCGGTGATTAACAATTCTGTGCCCGGGTCGGGGTCAGGCAGTACGCGCACCGGGCCCCATTGGTTGGTGTCAACCAGAGTCTGGCGCAGGGCGAAAGGCAGATAGCGGGCCTCGGCCTCGCGGATTCGGGGGAAAATACCCAGATCCTTGTTGTGGGTGGGATCTTCAGGAATACCCGCATCGAACACTACCAGTCCGATGTCCAGGCGGGTGGTATCAGCGCCTGCGGCAGTGGCAACATTCGTGGCAATCAGACACAGTAGCAAGTGCAACAGCGGTGACCAGCTAACGCGCATGGATCAGGAACTGTTGGCTCGGCTACAGACGTTGCCTTTGCTCAGCGTGTACTTGCAGGCGTAGTCGGGTGGCATCGGGTCAAAGCGGTAGTAGACCCGATTCAGGGTAAAGGGGTTGGTGGTACTGCTGTTGGATACCGTGGTTGCGATATGCAGTCTCTGGCCATCGGCGGCCAGGGTCATGCGATGGTTCACCCGCAGGCCTTCCGGCAAACTGATCAGGAACACCAGTTGGTGGGCAACCCAACCGCAAAGTTCGCTGCCCAATTCGTTAATTACCGGTTCCGGTGTGTCATCAACAAAGCTGCAACCCAGGGCGAAGTTGTCTTCCCGCTCTACGGTGATATCGATTTCGGACTGCTCAATGGTGAGAACTTGTGAGGTGGTGATGTAGTCCGCCAGTCTCGCCAGTGCCACTATGGCGGACATGGACTGGCCTTCGGATCTGCCCATGCTGAGTGCGGCGCCGCGATTGCTTCCCTCCGCACCCCGTGAGCGGGCCCGTCGTTCCGCCGCCCGGCGCAGTTCGTTGTAAATGCTGCGGAGCCGGTCGTCCACGTTGTCGCTGTGGCCGTAGTCCATTTCCCAGGAACCGCTGAAATCGATACTCTCATCCCGGGCTGCCACCTGCCGTGGCGCCGGAGACTGGGCACAGGCAGTCAGCAACGCGCTGATCAGCAGTAGCGCGCTGGCGGACACCCAGCGGGATGTAAACACACAAAGCGATTTGGTATTCAGCATCTGACCGCACATTTTACCGCAAAGCGGCGCCAAAAAGAGCAAAGATTTGTCCTGGCCCGCCGCTAGTGTACGGCGGCGTTGATTCGCACAGGATGGCTCAAGCCGACAGTTTGATGACCGCAGGCGCCGCAGTTCTGATAGAATTTCCGGTTTTCCCCCCCACAGGGTATGTGCAAATGTCTGCAGCCGATAAAGTTCTGGCGGTAAGCAACGATCTTCCCATACACACCCATGCCGCGGTCCACAGCGGCAAGGTACGCTCGGTTTACTGGCTGACGCCGGGTGACAGCGCGCGCCTGATTAAGCAACGCGGCTTTGCTGTGGCTCCTGATGTACCCCTGGCGATCATGGTCATCTCGGACCGGATTTCCGCCTACGAATGTATCTGGCACGGTGAGGGCGGTATGAATGGCGTGCCGGGCAAGGGCGCGGCGCTCAATGCGATATCAAATCATTGGTTCGATTTGTTTCGGGAGCAGGGTTTGGCGGACAGCCACATCGTGGATGTACCGCACCCTCTGGTGTGGTTGGTGCAGAAGGCACGACCGGTGATGATTGAAGCGATAGCGCGCCAATATATAACCGGTTCCATGTGGCGTGCCTATGCCAGTGGTGATCGCGAGATTTGTGGCATCCAGATTCCGGATGGGCTGGAGCGGGACCAGAAATTGCCGGAGTTGCTTATCACCCCGTCCAGCAAGGGCATTCTGGAGGGTATACCCGGGGTGCCCGCAGTGGATGATGTGAACGTCACCCGCAGCGACATCGAGCGCAACTACGCCGCCTTCAAATTCAGCTCCGCTGACGATATCGCCCGTTATGAAACTCTGCTGACCCAGGGTTTTGATGTGATCAGCCGAGAGTTGGCCAAACTGGATCTCATTTTTGTGGATACCAAATTCGAGTTCGGCTATGTCACCGACCAGTCCGGGGCCGAAAAGCTGATCTACATGGATGAGGTGGGCACGCCGGATTCCTCGCGCATCTGGGACGGCCCCAGCTACCGGGCTGGCAAAGTGGTGGAGAACTCCAAGGAGGAATTCAGGCAGAAATTGCTCACACATTTCCCCGACCCGGATATACTCACCAACAAGGATCGCATGGATGAAAGGCCGGCACTGGCGCGTGACAATGCCTTGCCGCAGGAAATCATGCTGCAGACCTCTGCCACCTACACGGCTATCGCCGAAAAGATCACCGGGGAAAAATTACGGGTACCGGAAAATCCACGCGCCGAAATTATCCAGATCCTGAACGACGAATACAGAATTATCCGCTGACTGGAGAGAGACAGTAGCCAGAACGTCATGAGTTGATTTCGCTGCAGAAGATTCCCGGAGACCCAGGTGACAGATAAAACAGAACCTCGTACGGCCGCCACGGTTGTTCTCATACGCGACGGCCAGGGTGGGCTGGAAACTCTGCTGCTGCAGCGCAACAAGGCGGTCAAGTTTGCCGGTGGCATGTGGGTTTTTCCGGGGGGCTCGCTGGATCCCGAAGATTGGGAACAGGCCGCTGGTAATGAGTCTGCTGCGGCTCGTGTGGGTGCTGCCCGTGAAGCTGCAGAGGAATCCAACATTGACATCGATCCCGAGATCATGGTGCAAATCAGTCACTGGACCACGCCAGTGGCGGAGCCCAAGCGGTTTTACACCTGGTTTTTCCTGGCCGAAGTGCCGGCAGAACACGCGGTTGCCATTGATGATAGTGAAATCAAGGACCATATCTGGATCACTATTGCCGAGGCGGTGCACCGCCATGAAGCGGGAGAACTCGGCTTGTTTCCTCCGACTATCATGACTCTGCGTCGCTTGCTGGGTTATATGAGCGCCGAGGACGCCATGATCGGAGTGGCAGCACAGGATCCGGTCCGGGTGTTTCCGGTGTTTACCAAAACCGACGACGGTATCGCGGTGATGTTTGAGGGTGATGCCGGCTACCGCTCTGGGGACGCCGCGACGGCTGGCGCACGGCACCGAATGGTAATGGTTGACCGGGCCTGGCACTACCTGCATCAGGGTGTGGCGGACAGTGTTCCCCGACTGGACGGGGTCGCCTAGACAGGGCCGCCCGGCACGGAGCCGCCCGGGACGGGGCCAGGTAAAAACGGAATTGCTTTAATCGAAACGGTAGTCAGCGGGCTCGATCGTTTGGGTCCACTGCCACATCTGCAGGATTTTCCACGGCCATAACAGCGTGCACTTGCCCTCGTCGTTGGTATAGAAACTGTGCTTGATGGACTTGTGCTCCCAGACCATCTGCGCATGCTGCTCGCGGAAGCGGCGGTAGTAGTCGTCAAAGACTTCCTGCTTGCACTCCAGCGATTGTTGCCCCGTTTGCAGTAACTGCTTGATGCTCTCCATGATGTAGCGCACCTGGCACTCGATGTTGAAGATGATGCTGCCGCCAAAAGCCAGGTTGGTCCCCGGGCCGTAACAGAGGAAGAAATTGGGGAAGTTGGGTACGGTAATACCCAGATAAGCCGCCGGTTCTTCTCCCCATTGCTCAGACAATAGCCTACCCCCGCGACCGCGAATGGTCATCGGCCAGAGGAACTTGTTGGTTTTGAAGCCGGTGGCGTAAATGATGATATCCGCGTCCACGCTCTGGCCCGATTCGCTGACCAGTCCGTTTTCAGTAATCTCCAGCACCGCCTCGTTGATCAGCTCTACATTGGCCCGTTGCAGGGCCCGCAGCCAGGTGCCGTTATCCTGCAGTATGCGCTTGCCCATGGGTGCGTGATCGGGCAACACCTTGGCGTACAACTCCTCGTCATCGCCCACCTGGGTTTTGATGTAGTCGCTGAACATGTGGTAGACCATGTCGTTGGCCTCGTTGATGGAGCGGTCCTGGTGCGGCCATTGCGGGTCCACCACACTGACTTCCCAGGCCCCATCGATAGCCGGCCAGAAGATCAGGAAACGAAACCAGCGGGTGTAGAAGGGCAGGTGCTTCAGGCACCACTTTTTCCCCTCCGGCACTGCATCGTGATAAATCGGGTTTTCGAACATCCAGTTGGCGGTACGCTGGAAAACTGTCAACTGCTCAGCCTCTTTGGCCAGTTCCGGCACTAACTGGAAGGCGCTGGCGCCGGTACCGACTACCGCTACTTTCTTGCCTTTGACTGAAACCGCGGGATTCCATTGGGCAGAATGGAAGGAGGGGCCGGCAAACTGCTCCTGACCCTTGATTGCAGGAATACTGGGTCGGTTTAATTGACCTACGGCGCTGATCACGGCCCGGCTCTCCAGAACCTCCTCACTGCCGTCCGGGTTGCGGATGGTGGTGCGCCAACTGTGGCTGCCCTCGTCGTATTCGGCGGCGACCACTTCGGTGGAAAAGCGGAAGTTCCTGCGTACATCGTACTTTTCGATGCAGCTCTCAAAATATTTCTGCAACTCCGGTTGCTGCGAGAAAAATTCGCTCCAGTGATGGGCAGGTTCGAAGGAGTAACAGTACAGGTGATTGGCCACGTCGACGCGGGCGCCGGGGTAGCGGTTTTCAAACCAGGTGCCGCCCACCGAGGTATTCTTCTCGATCACCGTGTAGGGAATGCCGGCTTCTTCCAGGCGGATCGCTGCCAGCACGCCGGAAATCCCACCGCCGATGACCACCACTGGAAACTCATCCCGAGCGCCGGCGGGTACTTCCTCGCCCCAGTCGTCATTACGCTGGTCCTCGCCATCCAGGTCCATTTCTTCCAGCAGCATGGGCACGTAGTCCTGGGGAACCTCCTGCGCCACCAGGAACTCCATCATCCGATGGATGGTCGACCGGGAGGGCGGGGGTGGTAGCTGACAGCCGCCGTCCCGGTAGGCCTGGATGACTTGCAGTGCCCGCGCCCGAATCGCGGCCCTGGACTCCTCATCCATAAAGCCCTGGAACTCGTTGATATACACGCCCATGGGCTTGATATCCCCATCCAGCAGGCTGGCATCGCCACTCATATGGATCATGCACATCATCAGGCAGGGGATGCTGGCATCTTCCAGGGCGGCAGCGATAGTGGCGTCGTCGGCGTCGATCCCGGCGCCGGCGGGATTGCAGGTCGAGCTCATGCGGAGATTCTCCAGGCGAGTGATAAGAAACGGCTATGCTAACCCTTTGTGCCCTGTGACTACAGAAAAGACACCTAACCCGGGTCGCGCACAGGAGAGGCTGACGCCCAGTATGCGCCGGGCGCCCGGGGGAGCTATCTCGTCACCGCTGAGGGGGAGGTTCAGGAGAAATTGTTCCCGCTCTGTACCCGCCAGCATGGCCCAACTTATCCCCAGAAACAGCAGGGGGCCGGGGCCGCTCTGGTTTTTGTGGATAAGTTGTTGAACCTTGGGGGCATAGTGGGACTGGGAAGTGCTGGATTGTCGGCCACAACGGGCGCTTTGGCGTACTATAGCGGCCGTTAGCAAAAATCGGGATGCGGAGAGTTATGTCAGCGGAGAGTAACTGGGAACACAGTGTGGACGTGTTAGTGGTCGGTTCGGGCAATGGTGGCCTGACTGCGGCCCTGTGTTGCCATGAAATGGGCACCCAGGATGTACTGGTTATCGAAAAATCAGATCTCTACGGTGGCACCAGCTCCATCTCTGGCGGCGGCGTCTGGGTACCCTGCAACCGCTATGCCATGGCGGCGGGCGCGGATGATTCCCGCGCCAAGGCCAAGGCCTATCTCAGTGGCTGTATTCCCGCCGAAAAAGTCCCGGAACGCATGATTGATGCCTACCTGGATAATTCGCCGAAGATGGTGGATTTCCTACATGAGCACACCCGGGTGCGTTATGTCACCCTGGAGCACTATCCTGATTACTACTCTGAGACAGAGGGGGCGATGCCGGGACATCGCTCCATGGAACCCGAACCCATCAACGCCAGTGAGTTGCGCGGCGAGCACAAGACCCTGCGCCGCACCCACCACATGATGCATTTATTCGGCCGGATCGGTTTTACCCAGGTGGAAGCGGCGCTGTTGATGGCGCAACAGCCGGGTTGGTTCAAGCTGGCCTTCTCGCTGGTGGCGGGTTATTTCCTGGATATTGGCTGGCGCCTGTTTGGCGACAAGTACGCCCGCCGCCTCGCCACCGGCTGTGCCGGCGTGGCGCGACTGCGCCTGTCCATGCTTGAGCGGGAACTGCCCCTGTGGCTGAACACGGCCATGTGCTCGCTGATTACCGAGGATGCCCGGGTGGTCGGGGCCGTGGTTGAAAAAGAGGGCAAGACCCTGCGCATCCAGGCGCGTAAAGGGGTGGTACTGGCGGCCGGGGGGTTTGAGCACAACCAGGAGATGCGCGAGAAATACCTGCCCAAACCGACCGACCACACCTGGAGTGGCGGCACCCTGGACAATACCGGTGACGCCATTAGCGAGGGTCTGAGATTGGGTGCGAAAATGCATATGCTGGACGGCGCCTGGTGGTGCAACACCATCTCCGTGCCGGGTGAGCCGGCGCCGCGAATGAGTGTCATGGAGAAGTCCTACCCCGGCACGATTGTGGTCAATCCGGCGGGGGAACGTTTCAGCAACGAGTCGCAAAATTATATGGCCTACCAGTTGGACACCTTTGACAAACACACCGATGAGTACCCCTGTGTCCCCTCCTGGCAGATATTTGACGCCACCTTCCGCGCCAACTACATGGTGGGACCGCTCTACAACAGCAAGTTCCGTCCCGACTGGGCCTTGCCTGCCAGTTTTGAAAAGGAGGGATTCTTTGCCAGGGCCGGCACTATTCGGGAGCTGGCGCTCAAGATCAATGTGGATGCAGACGGCCTGGCGAATACTATCGAGAAATTCAACGGCTACGCCCGCACTGGCAAGGACCTGGACTTGCAGCGCGGGGATTCGCTGTATGACCGCTACTACGGTGATCCCAGAGTTGAACCCAACCCTTGCCTGGCACCGATTGAAAAGGCCCCGTACTACGCGATGAAAGTCGACCCCGGTGACTTCGGTACCCAGGGCGGGATGGTCACCACGATCAATGCCGAGGTCATCCACGAAAATGGCGACACCATTCCCGGCCTGTACGCCATTGGCAACTGCAGCGCGGCGGTCCTGCCCAATTACCCCGGCCCCGGTTCCACCCTTGGCCCCGCCATGACCTTCGGTTACCAGGCCGCCAAGCGCATCACCGGGTACACGGACTGATCGGCCCTGACAGTTTGGCCGGTGCTGTTACCATCCGGGCTCACATCACAATAACAAGCGCCGCCCTGAATGAGCGAAACCACCCCGGATTGGGACCTGCACCAACTCATAGATTACGAAATCTGGGTCAGCAACCCGCTGGAAGATCACTGGCCCCACGAGATGAAAATCATGAAAAACCCGGTACTGTGCTGTGCCTGGCATATGTACCTGCTGCAGACCCCGACCTACACCCCCATCCGCGATTACACCGACCTTATCATGGCGGGCAAGTGGCAGGAGGGCCTGGCCAGGTACGACGAGATTGAGCCCGGTCGCCAATTGCTGAATGATTTCTTTTGGCCCAACTACCGCAAAGGTGTTTACGTGGTGGGTTTCTGGAAGTACTGGATGGAGCTCAAGGGTGTAATAAGCGGCCACAATGTGCGTTCACCCCTGCTCGCCATGACCACTGAGGAAGAGCAGTGGCTGGCCAAACGGGTGGCGATGCTGGAGGCAGGTACCGGGCCACGCAGCAAACCGGAACTGCTGCCCTATCCCGACCAGGCGCCGCTACCGACCCAGGCAATGGCGGGGGCTGTTGGGCTCTAGCCAGAGGGTACAGGATGCTGGAACAATAACGTCACTGTTCCCGGGTAAACAACTCGCCAGGGTCCGTCTAGTGGTCGGGCCCTGGCTAATATTTTCTATTGTGAGACTAGTTGCGCTGAGCGCAGAGTTTCAGATGGGGATTCGCCGAACTGCTTTCGGTATTCTGCAGAAAACCAGCCCAATTGCTTAAAGCCCCAGTGCATGGCGACATCGGTCACCGTTGTGCCTGCGGTCGCGCGCTGCAGTTCATGATGTACATGCCCGAGACGCAACTGTTTCAGGTACTGAATCGGTGATGCATTCATATAGTGCTTGATTCCTGCACTAATCGTGCGCTCGCTGACATTGCCAATCACGCACAGGTCTTTCAGTTGGATGGGTTCATGGCAATGTGCGTGCATATGAGAAATAATCTTTTTCAGATAACCCGGCAATACGTTTCTGCTGCCTAATTCACCGGCCAGGGAAGAATCGCGGCCAACCGTATCCAGTACTGTCTTGATCAGGAAGTTTTCCAGATTCTCAACGTGATTATCCAGCACCTCAAGCCCTGCATCCAAACTGATCAGTTCATTTTGTACGTATTGCACGCAACGCCAGAGGCTGGCGCCCAATGGGCTGGAAACATCAAATCGTGAAGCAAAACGGATTTCCCCGCGTGGTTTAGCCGCTGCTTCTATCGGCAGATGGCGCCGCAATTGCACCGGCGATAACTGCACAATCGCCAGGTCGACTCCGGCGGCGCCGCTTCGGCGACTAAAATTAACACCTCGATTGATGATAACGCCCTGGCCTGCCTGCGCC
>JAPUKZ010000363.1 GCA_027295405.1 Gammaproteobacteria bacterium | reverse complement strand
CAAGACCCGCAGGCGCGTGAATGAACTGCAGGCTCTGGATTTCGCCTCCTCCCAGGCCCGGGATGAAGTCGTGGAAGCTGTAAACGCTACCCGGGCCGCTTTGGAGTATGCGGATTCCGCCATCCGTTCCATCGATGTACGTATTCGAAAGAGCCAGCTACGCGCACCCTACGACGCTTTGGTAGCAAGCCGTCATGTGGACGAGGGTCAGGTGATTAATGCCGGTATACCGGTCCTGCGCCTACTGGAAGATTCCAAACCCGAGGCGCGGATTGCCATCGCCAGTGACAGTATCGACCGCTTGCGAGCCGGGGAGGAATACATACTTGAGATTCGCGACCGGAACGTGGCAGCCACCCTGCGCACGGTATTGCCCGAACGCGAGGGCCTGACCCGAAGCGTTGACGCAATTTTTGTGCTATCCGTCCCCTTCAATGGTATTCGCCGCGGCGACCTCGCCACTCTGGTATTGACAGAATCCATCCCCGCCCAGGGCATCGAGTTGCCGCTAACGGCATTGACGGAAAGCGCCCGCGGTATCTGGGCCGTGTACGTCGCGGAACCAGGCGAGGAAGCCAGCACTTTGTCACGGCGACAGGTAGAACTGCTGCACCTTCTGGGCGAGGAGGTCTATGTGCGTGGCACCCTCACAGAGGGGGAGCAAGTTGTTACCGGGGGCCTGCATCGCCTGGTGCCCGGTCAGCGCGTGATCACCAGTGAAAGCAACCAGCCGGGAGAATCACAATGAACCAGCCAACCTGGGCCAGCGCCTTTCTGCGCAACCGGCACTTGCTGGTGCTGTCGATCCTGGTCATCCTGGTCGGCGGTGTCTCCTCACTGGTATCGCTGCCGCGCCTGGAAGACCCGCGCATCGTCAACCGCAATCCAATGATCATTACCCAGGTCCCGGGAGCCTCCGCGCAACGGGTTGAAACCCTGGTCACCGAGCCGCTGGAGCGTTCGCTGCAGGAAATTTCTGCAATCAAGGATATTGAATCCACCTCTACCGCTGGTGTGTCTATCGTTACCGTCGAGCTCAAGGCCGAGGTCAGCGGTACCGAAAACAAGGAAATCTTCGCGGAGATCCGCGATAAAGTTGGAGAGGCCGCCACAAGATTTCCCCCGGAGGCCAGGGAACCCCTGATTGATGACAAGCGGGACCCGGTGGGATTTACCCTGATTACTGCCGTACGCTGGACAGTCGGTGGCAAACCCAATCTCAACATCATGAACCGGGTTGCCGAGGAGCTCGCCAACCGCCTGCGTGCCATGGACGGTACGGAACTGGTGCGCCTGTATGGCGCACCGGATGAAGAAATCCGCGTCACCGTGGATCCACGGCAACTGGCCGACCTGGAATTGTCCGCACAGGATCTATCGCAGCTGCTGATATCGGCTGATGCCAAGCGCGCCGCGGGCACCCTGCGCGGCGAGCGTTCCAATGTCATTCTCGAGGTCGAGGGTGAACTAGATTCCGTGACACGCATCGCCGCGATTCCCATCGCCAGCAATGGTGACCAGGGAATTGTGCGGGTTGGCGATATCGCCCGGGTCGAGCGCACCTGGCAAGAACCCGCCGACGCTATCGCCCTGGTCGACGGCGGCCAGGTGATCTTTGTGGCGACCCGCATGGACCCCGACCGCCGTGTGGACCACTGGGCCAATGATGCCAATGCCCTGATCGATGAGTACAAGGTGGAACTGGGTCGCGGTGTGACCCTGGACCGGATATTCGAACAGGAGCGCTACACCTCTGATCAACTCTCGGCACTGGTTGGCAACCTGGTAGCGGGAGCTGCTGTGGTGATGGCGGTGATTTTTGTCATGATGGGCTGGCGCCTGGCCCTGGTAGTGGGCTCGGCCCTGCCCCTGGTCGTCGCCCTGGTGATGCTGGGCTGGCAGGTCTCCGGCAACGCGATCCACCAGATGTCGGTCTACGGGATGATCATCGCCCTGGGCCTGCTGATCGATAACGCCATCGTTGTGGCCGATGAAGTGGCGCGCCGCAAATCCGAGGGTCTTTCAGCAGTGGAGGCGGTCGAGAAAGCGGTGCGCCACCTGTTTCTGCCGCTGATGGCCTCGACCGTGACCACGGTACTGGCCTTTGCACCCATTCTCCTGCTACCGGGCAGTGTGGGTGATTTCGTGGGCTCCATCGGCAGCAGTGTCATCATGGCGCTGATCGCGTCTTTCGCCGTTGCGATTACCATTGTCGCCGCGCTCTCCGGAATATTTGCCCAGCCGGCAGATTCCGGAACGAACACACGCTGGTGGCAAGTGGGCCTGCGGCCCCGCAAGTTGCAGGCGAGCTATCGCAAGTATCTGGCACAGGCCCTACGACGCCCCTGGGCTGCCGTCGCCCTGGCGGTGTTCCTGCCGGTCAGCGGCTTTATCGCGGCCACCCAGCTTGGCAACCAGTTCTTCCCGCAGGTGGACCGCGACATGTTTCATATCAAGGTCTGGCTACCCACGAATTCGAGTATAGCCAATACCACCCGCCAGGCCCGCGCTATCGAGCAGACCATCCGCGATTTCAATGCCACAGAGCGTGTGTACTGGTTGATCGGGGGCAGCTTCCCGACGGTCTACTACAACCTCGTGATGAACAACGACAACTCGCCCTACTACGCCCAGGCGATTGTGACGGCGACATCCGCCGCTGCGGCCAAGGCGATGATCGAACCGCTGCAAGCAGCGCTGGACGAGCAGTTCCCGCAGGCGCAGGTGGTGATCGCGCAATTCGGCCAGGGTCCGCCCCTGTTCGCCGATATCGAATACCGGCTCTACGGACCCAGCCTGGAACGCTTGCAAGACCTCGGCGAGCAGGTTCGCCTGGCGCTGCAATCAGACCCCGATGTATTGCATACTCAGGCATCTATCCCCCGGGGTGAACCCAAACTCTGGTTCGACGCAAACGAAGACCTTGCGCGCCTCGTCGGCCTCAGCCTGGTCGATATCGCCACCCAACTGCAAACCAACCTAGAGGGTAGTGTCGGCGGCACGGTGATAGAGAACCTGGAGCAGTTGCCGGTACGTGTGCGCTACGACGACAGGCGGCGTGGCAACCTGGCGGACATTGCCAGCATGCAATTCGTCAGGCCGCAAGCCGGGGGGTGGGTATCCATGCATGCGCTGGGCAAACTGGAACTGCGCCCGGAGCTGGGGGGGATCACCCGCTTTAATGCGCAGCGCACCAATAGCATCAAGGGCTACACGCGCAACGGCGCCTTGCCGATTGACGTGACCTACCGGGTATTGGACCGCCTGCAAGCTGAAGGCTTCTCACTGCCGACGGGCTACCGAATAGAGCTGGGCGGCACGGTGGAACAGGATGCGGAAGCCACCGGTGACCTGCTGACCTACGTGCCACTGATTATCACGCTTACGGTCGCGACGCTGATTCTGCTGTTCGGCAGTGGCGCCCTGGCATCCCTGTTGGGCCTGGTCGGCTTTCTTTCAATCGGCTTGGGACTGCTGGCGACCTGGGCCATGGGTTTCCCGGTCAGCTTCAACACCATACTGGGTACCCTGGGACTGGTTGGCCTGGCCTTTAATAACAGCATCGTGGTACTCGCCGCCATTCGCGCCAACCCGGCTGCCCGGGATGCGGATGTGGAGGCGGTGGTGAATGAAGTGCTTGGAACCACCCGACACATTATTTCCACTACGCTCACCACGATCGGGGGTTTTCTCCCTTTGCTGATGTTCGTCGGCGGTGATTTCTGGCCGTCCCTGTCGATCGTACTGGCCGGTGGTGTCGGCGGTTCGATGATACTGGCGCTGTTGCTGATACCCGCGGCCTATGTGTTAATCCACAGGCCGCGCCGCCCGGCTACGACTCCAGTGGCGGATAGAACTTTTCATACCAGCGCCGCTGCTTGATTGTCCTCCCGCGACCCTTGCGCGGCGAATGCGTGTTGTGCCGCGATATAGGCAAAGGTCATGGCGGAACCGATGGTGGCACCGGCGCCGGGATAGGTGTTTCCCATCACCGCGGCACTGGTATTGCCCGCGGCGTAAAGGCCGGGTATACAGCCACCACTGTCGTTAAGCACTCGGCCGTGCTCATCGCAAGCAAGCCCGCCCTTGGTGTCGAGGTCGCTGGCCTCGCAGCGCAGGGCTCTATCAGATTGGGCAATATGCCTCAGATTCGCGCGAATACTCCACAGTTGCCGCCTCGCGCAAATAGGCATACAGTTATGAAGCGTCAGGCTAAAAGCCGACGCTAAAACCATTGGAGGCCAAGCCCCAATGTTATTCCCCAAAACTGGAGGAAATCCTATGAGACATTTCCATCACCTGTGTCACTCCTGGTATCGGCGCCCCGCTTACGCAAGTGGATGTGCCGATGACAATTCCTGTTATGAGACTCGCAGACACCTGGGCGCCCAGTTCG
>JAPUKZ010000362.1 GCA_027295405.1 Gammaproteobacteria bacterium | reverse complement strand
GCTGCCTGGCGGTCAGTCATGTTGCTCGCGGTGGAGAACTGTTGTAGCGCAAGCGCCACCCCCGCCTCCCCCTCGGCGAAGGCCAGATAGGAGAGGCAGGTATTGCGCAGCGCGCGCCGGGCTATTTGCTCCGCCGTGGCTGCATAGCCGCCCTGCTGCTCCAGCTTGTGGTAGCGCTGCAATAGCAGTTCGGACAACTGGCCGGCGATCGCCCCGCGCACCGTATTGCGCGCGTTGTGGATACCCTCCACATCGACCTTTTCACTCAGCTCCGCCAGGTAATTTTCTGACGGTAGCCGTAATATTTCCGCAACCATCGCCGGGTCGACGGACTCGTCCGCCAGCAATGCGCGATAGGCGTCCACCAGAGCTTCATCGACCCTGCCGGCACCGGCCTGAATTTCCCCGATCACAGCCACCGCCAATTGCTGCGAGGCATCCCAGCGGGCAAAGCCGTCCTCGTCGCGACTCATCAGGAAGGCCAGTTCCGCGCGAGTATAGGGGTAGTCCAGTTTTACCGGTGCGGAAAAACCACGCAGCAGCGAGGGCACCGGTCGCTCCGGCAAATTGCTAAAGCTGAACTCCTGCTGGTTGGCGGTGACTTCCAGCACCAGCGAGGTGTTGTCGGCGGCCTCGGGATCCAGCGCGGCAGTTTTCGAGTCCGGCGCGCCGCCTTCCAGCTCCAGACGCAGTGCACCCGTCTCCCCCACCAGACCCACTTCAAGCGGAATCAAAAACGGCGCCTTGCCCGTTTGCCCCGCAGTCGCCGGGCAATCCTGCTGGACATGCAGCGTGTAGCGCCCGCTGTCAGCATCCCAGCTACTGTTTACCGACAGCTCCGGGGTCCCGGCCTGGCTGTACCAGTTGCGGAACTGTTCCAGGTCGCGACCGCTGGCGTCTTCCATGGCTTGCACGAAATCATCGCAAGTCACTGCCTGGCCATCGTGGCGCTGGAAATACAGGTCTGTACCCTTGCGAAATTCCTCGGCTCCCAACAGGGTCCGAAGCATCCGCACCACCTCGGCTCCTTTCTCGTAAATCGTGGTGGTATAGAAGTTGGATATCTCGATAAAGGAATCCGGCCGTATTGGATGCGCCATAGGTCCGGCATCCTCAGCGAACTGCACGGTCCGCAGCATGGTCACATCTTCGATGCGCTTGACTGTACGCGAGCCCATATCCGAGGAAAACTCAGCGTCGCGATAGACCGTAAACCCCTCCTTCAGGCTCAGCTGGAACCAGTCCCTGCAGGTCACGCGGTTGCCCGACCAGTTGTGAAAGTACTCGTGGGCCACCACCGCCTCTACCCGCTGAAAACCAGCGTCGGTGGTTGTATCCGGGTGCGCCAGCACGCAGGAGGTATTGAAAATATTCAGGCTCTTGTTCTCCATGGCGCCCATATTGAAATCATCAACCGCCACGATATTGAAGAGTTCCAGGTCGTACTCCCTGCCGAAAGCTTCCTCATCCCAGCGCATCGCGTGCTGCAGTGATTTCATGGCGTGGTCGCACTTGTCCAGATCCTTGCTCTCAACAAAAATGCGCAGGCATACCTCGCGCCCGGAGCAGGTGGTAAAACTGTCTTCAACACACTCCAGGTCCCCGGCCACCAGCGCAAACAAATAGGAGGGCTTGGGAAAGGGGTCATGCCAGAGCGCCCAGTGCCGATCGCCGTTATCACCCTGCTCCAGCAAATTGCCATTGCTGAGTAACACGGGGTAGCGCTGTTGCTCGGCCTCCAGGCGCACGCTGAAGACTGACATCACGTCCGGCCGGTCCAGGTAGTAGGTAATCTTGCGAAAGCCCTCGGCCTCGCACTGGGTACAAAACATCGTCCGCGATTTGTACAAACCCTCCAGTGAAGTATTTTCCTGGGGCCGTATTCTGGTCACGCAGCTCAGCTCAAACTGGTCTGGCAGCGGTGCACTTATCGAAAGCTGTTCCGGCGTTTGTTGGTAATCGGCGTCCTTCAGGATCTGCCCATCCACCGCCAGTTCCATAAGTTCCAACTCCTGCCCATGCAAGACCAGAACCGCATCCGCAGCCGCTTCCGGGTTGCGCCGCAGACACAGACGCGCCTCGACCCGGGCATGATCTTCATACAGACTGAAACTCAGGTGGGTTTCGTCAATGAAGAAGGCCGGTGGCTGATAATCTTTCAAGTACTGTGTGCTTGGCTGTGCGTCTCTCATTGTTAGCCTCGGGAATGTCCATCTTCAGTAGAAAACGTTCAGTAACCAGGGGTCAGTTGCGGCTGAGTTGAAGGTGGTAACCCCCATATTTGCGCATATTGATAACCCCGGCATCAAATATCAGGTACTGCCCCTTGATACCCATTAAGCGCCCCTGCACCAGAGCTTGCTTGTCCAGGTTAAAGGAGACGATTTTGACCGGGTATTCCTCAACCGGATAGGAGATTTCCACCGCCTCCCCGGACTCTATTAGCTGGATGGCCTGCAAGCCGTGTTCGCCCTGCAGGGCGGCGATCTCGTTGGCACACAGCTCAAACAGGCGATCGCGCTCCGCGGCCAAATCCAGCGGATCAACCTGCCCCTTGAGCATGGCGCGCCAGTTGGTTTTGTCAGCAATATGCTGCTTGTAGGCCACCTCCACCAGGCCCGACAGGCGCCGGGTGCTGACGCGGAACACCGGCAACGCCTGAATGGCACCCTGATCCATCCAGCGCGTCGGTACCTGGCTTCCCCGGGTAATGCCCACCTTGACCCCCGAGGAATTCGCCAGGTAGACAATATGATCAATCATGCAGTGCTCGTCGCCCCACTCCGGCTCGCGGCAGGTACCCTCGTGATAGTGGCACTTTTCCGGGCTGACAATACAACTGTCACACTGTGCCAGACGGCTAAAACAGGGATAGCAATAGCCCTGGTTAAAGCTCTTTTTGGTCTTGCGCCCACAGTGAATGCAGTTGATCAGGCCCAGGAAATCCAGCGCCAGACTCTCGCCAATCAGGGAATTCATCGGTACCAGCGTGTCACCCAGAGGCAGTTGGTAATCCACCGGCGCCTGCAGGGATGTGTGCATCTTGCGTAGCTGCCCGGCAGCTAATACCTCATTCAAGGTTTTCTCCCCTCACTCTTTAGTTGGTTCATCCCAACGCAGTGCCCGGGTTTCTTCATCGTCACACAGCTCACCCTGCTTGTGGCCGCGATCGATATAGCCGGTACGATCCTGCTCGGACAAGTGCGCCTGATCCCAGTGGATAACCGCCCGCATACAGTGCTCGCGCTGCTCAGTGGGCAGCACCCGACCATCTGGCCAGCGTCCCAGCTCGATCGCCCGTTTCAAACGGGCGACTACTTCCGGGGTCAGCGAATTGACTAAATCCTGATATTCCAAACCCGTTCCCTGCTATGGAGAAAAGCGCCGCACCGCGGATGACACCAGTCCCGCCACGCAGCCCAGCAGCAAACCGCCAAGGTGGGCGCCATTGGCGATACTACCAAAACCCAGCATTTGCGTCGGCATTACCAGCCCGAACATCAGCCACAGTAACATGAACCAGATAATGCCCTGGGGCAACACCAGGCCCAGACGCGGCTCCAGTGCTCCCAGCACCCAGCAATAGCCCAGCAAGCCATAAACCACGCCGGACATGCCTCCGAAGAGGGACGGCCCGCTGTATAAAAACTGTGCTGCGTTGGAACCGATGCCGATTACGATCACCAACAAGACCAGCATCCCCGAACCCAGGCGCAACTCCAGCTTGCCTCCGAGTTCCCACAACCAGAGACTGTTAAAGGCGATATGCAACCAGCTAAAATGCAGGAACACCGGTGTCAGCAAGCGCCAGTACTGGCCCTGGTGAGCCACAAAGCGAATGTTCCGGCCATCGGACTCAAAGTCAGAGAAAGTCAGGGCACTCACCCAGCTTAGGGGCGCATGCAGGTATACCAGCAAAAAACCCAGCACGCTGAGCGCAATCAAGGCCAAGGTGAGCGGCACTGCCCGCCACTGCCGAACTGTCAGGGGTTCCATCATTTATTCGACCAGCGAATGGCTCCAGCGCAACTTGTCCCGGCAGCTGGCATAAAAGCTGTGTTCCAGCGGGTGGATCAGTATCAGCTCATGCTTCTTTTTGTAGATGTGCACACTATCGCCAGGGCGGGCCGTCATATTGACCTGGCCGTCACAGGTTACTGGCGGGTGAATACGGATACTATCGACAATATCGACGCGAATCTCACTATTGCCAGCCACCACAATCGGACTACTGCTGAGAGCCTGTGGAAACATTGGCACCACCACGATCGCATCCAGCGCCGGGTGCATGATGGGGCCGCCACCGGACAGGGAGTAGGCGGTTGAGCCGGTCGGGGTGGCGATAATTAGTCCATCCGCATGCTGGCGATAGACGAAGGTATTATCAATGTACAGTTCAAACTGTATCATCTGCGCCGAGGTACCGGAGTTGACCACCACATCATTCAGCGCATCTGCACGCCCCACCGTTTCGCCGTGCCGGGTAACCGCGACGTCCAGCAGGAAGCGGTGTTCCTTTTCATAGCGTCCGTCCAGAACCTCGGCAACCTTGACCTCGATGTCATCCGGGGATATATCCGTCAGAAAACCCAGCTGGCCACGATTTACCCCCAGTACCGGGACATTGTGTTCAGACATGGCCCGGGCGGCACTCAACATGCTGCCGTCGCCGCCCACGACAATCACCAGATCACAGTGGCTGCCAATATCATCACGGCTGGTGATATGGGCAGTGGCCTCTCCCAGCAGACTGGCCAGCCGTTTTTCAATCGAGATATCCAGGCCGCGTGTTTCCAATAATTGCAGCAGGCTTTGCACTGTCTCCAGCGAACTCTCGTGACGACCACGACCAATTAGACCGATTTTTTCGAACTTGTCTGCCAAAGCATCCCTCCGGCGGGGTAGATCACTTTGTTGTTATTATAACCCCAGCCTCCACCAGGAACGCGAATATGATTTGGCAGGAACTGACAAGCCCGGCGGTGCGAGATTTGGCCTGGACCTGCTTCAGCCCGCCCCTGCTGCACAGTCACCAGTTGCCAGGCTGTGGCGACAAGATCGAGAACTGCCACCTGACGCTGACCTCGGCAAGAGCCGCTTTCCTGCAGCGGTTGGATCGCGACCCCGGTCCACTACTGGCTCACCTGACCGGGAAAAATCGCACCAGGCTGGGCATCTATTTTGAGAGCCTTTGGCATTTTTTCCTGCGCTCAGATCCAGATACAGAGCTGCTGGCGCACAATTTGCCCATTCGCGACGGCGGAACAACGCTGGGGGAGTTCGATATTCTCTACCTGTGTAAGGAGAGACAGCAGCACATCCACCTGGAGCTGGCGGTAAAATTCTATCTGGGGGTAGCGGGCAGCGATATCTGGCTGGGTCCCGGTCAGCGGGACCGGCTGGATCACAAAGTCGCTCACATCACACAGCGACAAATTCGTTTGGGGGAACTCCAGCTAGCCCGGGAGCCGCTGCGAACTCTCGGTATCGAGCGTTTGCACAAACAAGTTGAAATCAAGGGCTACCTGTTCAAACCCGAGACAAGGTCACCGACGCTACCGCCGGGATACAATCGCGCCATCCCCCTCTCGAACTGGTACAACATCGACGAGTTCCAGGCACTGGCCAGTACCGACGCTGCCTGGCTGGGGTGGCAACTTATCAAGCGGGAGCGCTGGTTATCGCCCCTGTTGTTGCCTGAAGCCAACCAGGCGACAGGGGATGATGCGTTGCTAGCACAACTGAGCGACATTTTCCGAACTGGAGCAGGTCCGCAGATGCTGGCGTGCTGCGATGAGCAGGGGCAGGAGAGACGCCGCTGTTTCGTAGCCCCACAACCCTGGCCAACTCAGGGCGCCAATGACCCCATGATAGGGGAAGCACTTGAATCATGACCAGTAGTAAATGCTTAAACGGAGCGACATCAATGCGACGCAGACACCCGAGTTGAAAAAAGAGTTGGAAATAAGTGTTGATCAGGTTCATGTGTGGGTCATCTCCGGCAGCAAACGACAGCGACACGACCCGACAATTCTGCAATTGCTGAGCGCCGATGAAGTGACCCGTGCCCGGCGTTTCAAGAGCGAAGATCACGCCGCCCAGTGGGCGTTCTTTCACGCCTGCCTGCGCGAGATTCTCGGCGCCTACACCGGCCAGGCGCCCGAACAGTTGCGGTTCCAGCTCGGCGCGCACGATAAACCCGCCCTGCAGGAACCCTCCCCGCCGCCCTTGTACTTCAACCTCAGCCACTCCGGTGAACTGGCCCTGCTGGCACTGACCCGGCGCGCACCCATCGGGGTAGACATAGAACTCCAGCGCGAGTTGAATGACAGGGACGCCCTGGTAGCGCGGTTCTTCTCAGACGCCGAGCAAGCCGAATTTGCACAACTGCCGGCGACCATTCGCACAAACTGCTTCTACAACTGCTGGACCAGGAAGGAGGCCCTGATCAAGGCCAATGGTATCGGCCTGTCGGCACCCCTGGAGGCATTTGATGTGCCGTTGCTGGAATTAGCTGGCTGGCACCTGCCCGCTGTACGACCACCCCTGCCAGCGAAGACCAGTTACCCTTTGCAGCCTATCGATCCCGGGCCTGGCTATGTTGGCGCGGTGGCGTTGGAGCTGCCGGACACCCAGTGCAACAAGCTTCCCGAGGTGCAGGTAGACAATTATCAGCGCGGTTTTTGATTGGCCAGGCGCACTCCAGCACAAGCCAAAATGTAAATCCGTGCCGAAGCGTGTTAGCCCGGCAAAAAGTGTTTCTGTTTCAACTCAGGCAACACACCTACCATCTTCGCGTAATCGCGATTGTGGTGCAGCAAGGTAAGCTCGTGTTCCCATAGCAGCCGGCACAGCGGGGCCGCCTTTGATTCAGTGCAAGCATAGTATTACTATTACGGTATTACATATCTTTCGGAGAATCCCCGGATGAGAGTCACGAGTAAAGGACAGGTCACCATTCCCCAGAAAGTCCGCAAAGACCTTGGTATCCACCCGGCTGAAACAGAAGTCGAGTTTGTGCAGGAGAAAAACGGCCGCTGGTACCTGAAAAAAATCCGCACAAAAACTGGGGCCAGCCGTTTTCGCAAGGCGCATTCGGCCGGCAATTTGCGCATGAATACCGACGAGATTATGGCGCTGACACGCGGCTGATAAGTGGCCATCATTCTCGTCGATTCCTGTGTCATTACCGACCTGGCTGATCCTGGTGGTGACTGGTATGAGTGGAGCGCCGCAACTCTCGAGGGCTTGGACGCCGACAATGTTTTCGTCATCAACCAAATCATCTACTCGGAGTGTTCGATTGGATACGAAACCATCGAGGAGGTTGAACGGTTGATAACCGGGCTCGCCTTTCAGTACAGGGACGTTCCACGTGAGGCGCTATTCCTGGCAGGAAAAGCATTCGTCAAATATCGTCGCGGGAGAGGCTTGAAGAGTAATGTGCTGCCGGACTTTTTCATCGGCGCGCACGCCGCGGTAGAAGATTTTCGGTTGCTCACCCGCGACAAAGGGCGGTTTTCGACCTACTTCCCTACAGTCGAACTTATTCTGCCGGGGTGAGTGGGGGGATATTTTTACCGTAGTGTTTGTATACTGCATCGGCCGATTGAATCTACAGCCCATAGCCGTCCATCAACATGACAGAGCCTGTCTGGCCTCGGTTTCTCCAGGCGCAGGAAAGTTTAAGGCGGAGACGCTTTGCTCAAGCCCGTTTTGGCGGGCTTTTTGTTTGTTTGGATTTGCCTGTGGTGAACGTCCGCAAACGGAGTACTCCGGCCATACACCCTAAAATTCTGAACGGGTTTTCCCAGAGTATAGCTGCTGTCCTGGCGGATGGCTCTCTTCGGCTGCTTTGACCTA
>JAPUKZ010000361.1 GCA_027295405.1 Gammaproteobacteria bacterium | reverse complement strand
GTGAACGGGCGCGGGGGTTCCAGTGTGATTCCTGATAGGCGATAGCGGCCAGCAGGTGCCAGTCCAACTGATATTCCTGTGCCACCTGCCGGATCAGGGCCTCATACCTCGGCAGTTTGCGTTGCACGTTGCGATTGAAGGTCTGGGTGCCCACTGGATTGGCGCCCCAGGCATAGCCAAAGTGTTGCTCCCTGAGTTGGGCCAGGGTGCCGTCGGCCTGCGCCCGTTCGAAAAATGCATCGGCCCGCCGTCGCAGTCGTTCACTGTCCTTGCCGGCTGGAAATAGCCAGGCCAGCTTTTCGTTGCGATCGAGACTGAAACCGACCCGCAGTTTGGGGTAGAAGCTGAGGTTGGCACTGAAGTCGTTGGAGAATATCAAGGCGAAGGCAGCTTCACCGCTGGATACCATGTCCATCAGGTCGGCGGCTTCTGCGGCTGCTATTTCGGTCCACACCAGCGCCGGTTCCAGCTCCCTCAGAAACGTCAGCGTTTCGATATGGCTGTTATTGCCAGCGACCACCAGCTCGGCGTCGACCAGATCCGCCAGCTCGCGGGGTTTCTGCGAGCCGGAAAGATAGATGAACTGAGGTTGGATATCCTCATAGGGCTGTGAAAACTCAAATTCCTGTTGCCGGGCAGGGGTGACAGTCAGGCCTGCCGCGGCGAGATGGGCCTGGCCGCGGCGGATCGCTATCAGCACGTCGCCGGCATTGTGCTCAACGCGAATCTGTAGTTTTACCCCCAGATCCTGGGCGAACTGCTGCGCCATCGCGTATTCGAAGCCGGAGGATTCGCCTTTCTCCAGATAGTAGGTAGTCGGCCCATTGCGACTGACCACGCTAATGAAGCCCTGGTCTTCGATACGGCTCAGGCTATCGCCGCTGCTACACGCCGCCAGTAGCAGACAGCAAAGACCCGGGCGCAGCAGGCGCAAGGTGCTGGCGTTTTTCATGTCACCATTCTAGCGGGCATGGGGGAGGCTACAAAGGGGATAAATTTACCCTGTGCCCGCTAACGTCACTGGGGCAAATACAGTACAATACCGCGTTTTTAGATTCCCCCTGCCCAGAGGCCACCTCAAGCATGTATATCCTGCGCGGCGCGGCAGCTCTGTCGGATTTCAGACTCAACAAACTCTTCCACAAACTTCAGGTCCACGACTGCGCACCGCAGCATATCCACAGCGAATTTGTGCATTTCGTGGAAGCTGAGCCAGAGCTCAGCGATGCGCAGATAGCGGTTTTGCAGCACTTGCTGGCGTACGGACCCAGCAGCGAGCAGCAGGACCCGCGTGGGGTTCTGTTGCTGGTGGTTCCCCGCGACGGGACCATCTCGCCCTGGGCCAGCAAGGCCACCGATATTGTGCATAACTGCGGCCTGCAGCAGGTACTGCGAGTAGAACGGGGTATAGCTTACTACCTGGAATTTGCAGGCGAGCTGTCCGCAACGCAGCGGCAGCTGGTGGCTAGCTTGTTGCACGATCGCATGGTCGAGCAGGTGCTGGGCGAACTGGCTGCGGCGGAGCAACTGTTCCACCATGACCAGCCACAGCCCATGTCCAGTGTCGATGTGCTGGGCGGTGGCCGCAACGCTCTGGCGCGGGCCAATCAAACCCTGGGCCTGGCGCTGGCCGATGATGAAATCGACTATTTGGTGGACAGTTTTTCTGAACTGGGCCGCAATCCGAACGATGTTGAGTTGATGATGTTTGCCCAGGCGAATTCGGAACACTGCCGGCACAAGATATTCAATGCCAGTTGGAGCATCGATGGGGAGTCGCAGCCGCTATCGTTGTTTGACATGATTCGAAATACCTATGAGCAGGGTGGGGAGCAGGTGCTGTCCGCATACTCTGATAATGCAGCTGTGATCGCGGGCAGCCGCGCGGGTCGTTTTTACCCAGATCCGGAGACGGCGGAATACGCCTATTCTGAGGAGGATATCCTTCTGCTGATGAAGGTGGAAACCCATAACCACCCGACGGCGATTGCACCCTTTCCCGGCGCCGGAACCGGCGCCGGCGGTGAGATCAGGGATGAGGGTGCCGTGGGACGCGGTTCCAAGCCCAAGGTCGGCCTGTCCGGGTTTTCGGTCTCCAATCTCAAGATTCCGGAATTTGTACAGCCCTGGGAAACCGACTACGGTAAGCCGGGGCGCATCGCCTCAGCACTGGATATCATGGTAGAGGGACCGATTGGCGGCGCTGCGTTCAACAATGAATTCGGTCGCCCCAATCTGTGCGGGTATTTCCGGACCTTTGAAGCCCTGGCCAATGGATTGGACGGACCGGAAGTACGCGGTTACCACAAACCCATCATGATAGCCGGGGGTTATGGCAATATCCGGACCGGGCATGTGCAAAAAGGGGACTTCGAGCCCGGGGCCAAACTGCTGGTGCTGGGTGGCCCGGCCATGCTGATCGGACTGGGTGGCGGCGCAGCCTCCTCCATGGCCAGCGGGCAGAGCGCCGAGGATCTGGATTTTGCCTCGGTGCAGCGACAAAATCCGGAAATTGAGCGACGCTGCCAGGAGGTCATTGATCGCTGCTGGCAGTTGGGGGAGGCCAACCCCATCGCCTTTATTCACGATGTTGGCGCCGGCGGTCTGTCCAACGCTTTTCCCGAACTGGTCAAGGACGGCGGCCGTGGCGGTCGTTTTCAGTTGCGGCAGGTGCCCAATGACGAGCCGGGCATGTCGCCGCTGGAGATCTGGTGTAATGAATCCCAGGAGCGATATGTCATGGCCATCGCCGCACCCGATCTGGATCGCTTTGTCGCAATTTGCGAGCGCGAGCGCTGTCCTTATTCGGTGGTGGGCGAAGCCACGGAAGAGCTGCGGTTGCAACTTGCCGACACCGCCTTTGATAACCTACCGGTGGATCTGCCCATGTCGGTGTTGTTCGGCAAGCCGCCGCGCATGCACCGGGAGGTACAGCGCCGGACCTTGACGCAGGCTCCACTGGACCGCAGCGGCATTGAAATGGCAGAGGCGGTTGAGCGCGTCCTGAACTTGCCTGCGGTCGCCAGCAAGAGCTTCCTGATTACCATCGGTGATCGCACGGTCACAGGTCAGGTCAGTCGCGACCAGATGGTGGGCCCCTGGCAGGTGCCCGTTGCAGACTGTGCCATTACCACGGTTTCCTACGACTCCTGCGCCGGTGAGGCCATGGCCATGGGTGAGCGCAGTCCACTGGCGCTGATCAATGGGCCCGCCTCCGGGCGTATGGCAGTGGCGGAAGCCATCACCAATATCGCGGCGGTACCGATTGCTGCGATGTCAGACATCAAACTCTCAGCCAACTGGATGTGCGCGGCCGGCTATGGCAAGGAAGACGAAGTCCTGTTCGATACCGTGCGCGCGGTCGGTATGGAATTCTGTCCGGCTTTGGGGCTGACCATTCCGGTGGGCAAGGACTCCATGTCGATGCGTACCCGCTGGCAACAAGGGGGTGAAGAAAAAGCGGTGACAGCACCGGTTTCGCTGATTGTTTCGGCATTTTCGCCGGTAACCGATGTGCGTGGGGCGGTCACGCCGCAGTTACAGATTCTGGCGGAACCCGATTGTCTGTTGCTGGTCGATATTGCGGCCGGGCGGCAGCGACTGGGAGGGTCAGCGCTGGCGCAGGTGTATGGGCAGATTGGCGCGGAGGCTCCCGATGTGGAGCAGCCCGAATTGCTGGCGGGGCTATTCAGTTTTGTGCAGGCCTTGATAAAGCAGGAACTGTTACTGGCCTATCACGACCGCTCTGACGGGGGCTTGTTTGTCACCCTGGCGGAAATGGCTTTCGCTGGACGCTGCGCCTGGCAGGTGGAACTATCTGTGCTGGGAGATGACCCGCTGGCGGCCCTGTTCAATGAAGAGGCGGGCGCTGTTCTGCAGGTGCCTGAAAAGCAACTGGAGCTGATTATGGACCTCGCCGCCAAAGCCGGGCTGGATGGGCATGTGTACGCGCTGGGTTCCGCGGCCGCGGGCGAACGCCTGCACATCAGTCATGCCGGCGAGCGCATTTACAATGAATCCCGGCAAAGCTTACTGCGGATCTGGAGCGAGACCAGTTATCGCATTCAGGGTTTGCGCGACAATCCTGAATGCGCCGATGAAGAATTCGCCGCACTTGGCAAGGAGGACCCGGGCCTGAGTGTGCAGTTGAGCTACCAACCCGATGAAGATATTGCGGCGGCCTTTATCGCGACTGGCGTACGCCCACGAGTCGCCGTGCTGCGGGAGCAGGGAGTCAACGGTCACGTAGAAATGGCGGCGGCCTTTGACCGGGCCGGTTTTACCAGCGTCGACGTGCATATGAGTGATGTCCTGTCCGGCCGCATGAGCCTGTCGAGTTTCAAGGGTTTGGTGACCTGTGGCGGGTTTTCCTACGGGGATGTGCTGGGTGCGGGCGAGGGTTGGGCCAAGAGTGTGTTGTTCAACGAACCGGTGCGGGAGTGGTTCCAGCAGTTTTTTGAGCGTTCTGACAGTTTTACCCTGGGTGTATGCAACGGCTGTCAGATGCTCTCAACGCTCAAGCAGTTGATCCCGGGTGCGGAGCATTGGCCGCGGTTTGTACGCAATCGTTCCGAGCAGTTCGAAGCGCGCTTTACCCTGGTGCAGGTGCAGGAGAGCCCGTCAATCCTGCTGCGGGGAATGGCCGGGTCACATATGCCGATCGCTGTTGCCCATGGCGAGGGTCGCGCCGAATTTGCCAGTGAACACGCACTGGCAGCCACAGACGCAGCGGGACTGGTGTCACTGCGTTTTGTAGACAACCAGCTTGCCGCGGCTGATACGTATCCTGCCAACCCCAATGGCTCGCCACTGGGAATTACCGGCTTGAGCAGTAGCGATGGCCGAGTCACGATAATGATGCCGCATCCGGAGCGGGTTTTCCGCACCGTCCAGTGTTCCTGGGCTCCCCCCGATTGGGAGGAGGACGGCGCCTGGATGCGCCTGTTCCGCAATGCGCGGCTGTGGGTAGACTGACGCTTGCGACGGGCACGCATTTATTTATAATGTCGCATCCTTTTATTTGAGTAACTCATGCTGAACCAATATCCCCTGTGGAAATACCTGCTAATGCTGGGCTTCGTGGCGTTGGGCTTTTTTTATGCTGCCCCCAATTTGTACGCGCCGGACCCGGCACTGCAAATCAGCGGTCAGAGTTCAAGCCAGATTATCGACGACCGGATTCTGGCTAGCGCCAGTGACGCCTTGCAGCAGGCCGGCATCCCGTTTATACGGACGGAACTCGGGGCTGGCGGACGCAGCGGACTGATTCGCCTTAGCGACCGTGAAGACCAGCTACCCGCCCAGAGGCATGTGCAAAAGGCCCTGGGTGATAGTTACGTGGTGGCGCTAAACCTGGCACAGACGACTCCGCAGTGGTTGAGTGACTACGGGGCCAGGCCCATGAAGTTCGGCCTGGACCTCAGTGGTGGCGTGCACTTCAAACTGGAAGTTGACGTAGACGCAGCGGTGGAGCAGCGCATGGAGTTCTATCTGTCCGCCACCAAGAAATTGCTGCGGGAAGAGGGCATCCGTGGCTATGTGCGCCGGGCTGCTGGCGGGGACATAACCACCCGTTTCAAGACCGAGGAGCTGCGTGAACAAGCGCTGGATGCGGTGCAGGAAAATTTTCCCGAGTTGTTGCTGAAGCGCAACGGAGAGGGACCGGAGTGGGGTTTCTCAGGCACGATATCCGCAGCCACTATCAAGGAAATCACCAGTTATGCGCTCAATCAGAATTTGACGACACTGCGTAACCGGGTCAATGAACTGGGGGTATCGGAACCGCTGGTGCAACCGCAGGGACGCAATCGTATTGTGGTCGAGTTACCCGGCATACAGGACACCGCCGAAGCCAAGCGAATTTTGGGAAAGACCGCCAATCTGGAGTTTCGCCTGGTGGCGACAGCGGATGCACCGCTGTCTTCACGGCAGCAGTTTTCCTACCGTAGCGAGCAACGTGGCGGTGCCTCCGAATGGTTGGAACGGGACGTGGTGATCACCGGTGAGCGGGTGTCCAATGCCCAGGCCAGTTTTGACCAGAACGGGCGCCCCAATGTGAATATCAGCCTGGATAGCGAAGGTGGCGCACTGATGCACCGCGCAACCCGCAACAATATCAAGCGGCGCATGGGAGTTCTGTTCATTGAGCGCAAAAACCGTACCCGCTATGAGCTCAATGAAGAGGGCGAAGAAGTTGTAATAAAGGTGCCCTACGATGAGAAGAAATTGATCACAGCACCGGTGATCCAGTCGGCACTGGGCGCAAAATTCCAGATCACCGGACTGGACAGCCCCCAGGAATCTTCCGAATTGGCTTTGTTGTTGCGGGCAGGCGCGCTGGCCGCACCCATGGATTTCGTGGAGGAACGCACCATAGGTCCTTCGCTGGGCGCTGAGAATGTCGCCCAGGGGGTCAAAGCCGTACAGGCAGGGCTGTTGTTGGTGGTGGTATTCATGGTGCTTTACTACCGGGTGTTCGGGATCGCAGCGGTGATCGCCTTGAGCTGTAACCTGGTACTGTTGATTGCCTGTATGTCGATCCTGGGGGCGACCCTGACCTTGCCGGGCATTGCCGGAATCGTGTTAACCGTGGGTATGGCGGTGGATGCCAACGTACTGATTTTCGCGCGTAGCCGCGAGGAGATAAAAAACGGCCTGTCACCACAGATGTCTATCCATTCCGGTTTTCAACGCGCCGTGGTCACCATTGTAGATGCCAATATCACAACCCTGCTGGTGGCGCTGATCCTGTACTCGGTAGGTACCGGCCCGATCAAGGGATTCGCGGTGACGCTTTCCATCGGTATTATCACTTCAATGATAACTGCCATCGTCGGTACGCGTGGCTTGATTAATTTGATATATGGCGGACGCAACGTGAAGCGCTTGCACATTGATTGGGCGAAAACATGAAAATTTATGATTTTATGGGGCAGCGCAAGCTGGCCGCCGCGGTGTCGCTGGTGCTGGTGTTGGGTTCCCTGGCCTCGCTGGCGATCAAGCAGCTGAACTGGGGGCTCGATTTCACCGGTGGTACCCTGGTCGAAGTCCATTACAGTGATGTGGCCCCGCTGAAAGATATCCGGGGCAGCCTGAAGCAGGGCGGCTTTGAGCGGGCCGTGGTGGTTAGCTTCGGCTCTGATCGTGACGTGATGATCCGACTGCCCCCGGGTTACTCAGACAAGGACGGCCCCCGCCTGCTGACGCTGTTGCAGGCCTCCTACGCTGGCGAGGTGGAGCTGCGTCGCATCGAGTTCGTGGGGCCGCAGGTCGGTGACGAGTTGCGCGAACAGGGTGGCTTGGCCATGTTGCTGGCTTTGGGCCTGGTGATGCTCTACGTGGCGTTTCGCTTCCAACTCAAATTTTCAGTGGGTGCTGTTATAGCGCTGATCCACGATGTGATCATCACCCTGGGCTACTTTTCGATTCTGGGAGTGGAATTCGACCTGACCGTGTTGGCAGCCCTGTTGGCAGTTATCGGTTATTCACTCAACGATACCATTGTCGTCTCCGACCGCATTCGGGAGAACTTCCGCAAAATTCGCAAGGGCGATGCCATCCACATCATCAATGTCTCCCTGACCCAAACCCTGGGACGGACATTGGTTACCTCCCTGACCACCTTGCTGGTGCTGGTGTCCTTGCTGCTATTCGGCGGCGAGATGATCCACGGGTTTGCCCTGGCACTGGTCGTGGGCGTGGTCGTCGGTACCTATTCATCCGTTTATGTGGCGGCGAATGTGCTGATCTTCCTCAATATCAGCAAGCAAGACCTGGCGATTCCGGTCAGGGAAGGCGCGGAGTTGGACGGTCTTCCCTAGTCGGCGGTTTTTAAACGGCGGTAATTGCGCTACCGACACCGTCCTCCGTATGTGCCGATTTCCGTGACTATCGAGTTCGACGTCGCTCTGAGAAGGCTTCCAGTTCTATGATCACCCACACGCCTCGGGAACCAGGTTTCTTGAAATACACAACTGAGGTGGAGCCGGTACGCTCCTGATTCAGAACTCTCGCAGTATCTAGCTGATATGCCCCAATGTTGGTTTGGTCACCTGTAAAACGGCCTTGAAGCACTTGGGATTGCCGCACACTATATTGCCGCTTTCCATGTACGTGGCTGCGCCGTTAAAATCGCCGATCAGGCCACCTGCTTCCCGTATCAGCAAGACGCCCGCTGCGATATCCCAGGGTGCCAGGCCTAATTCCCAAAACGCATCCAGTCTTCCGGCAGCGACATACGCCAGATCCAGTGCCGCAGTGCCGGCCCGGCGAATGCCGCCAGATCGGGCCGCCAGGATTTGCAGGCTGGTGATGTAGGCTTCCAGATGCTCGGTGTGGCGTTCCTTGAACGGAATGCCGGTACCCAGCAGGGCTCCCTCCAGGCCAGCCAGTTTGCTGACCCGGATGCGGCGCCCGTTGAGTTGCGCGCCGCGACCGCGGCTGGCGGTAAATTCCTCTCGCCGGATCGGATCGAGCACCACCGCGTGTTCCAGCTTGCCCCGGTACTCACAGGCGATGGACACAGCGAAGTGGGGAATGCCGCGAATAAAATTGGTGGTGCCATCCAGCGGGTCAATCAGCCACCGGTACTCGCTGTCGGCGTTACCGCTGCTGCCTCCTTCCTCGGCCAGGAAGGCATGGTCCGGGTAGGCTTTGCTGAGGTGGTAAATAATTTCTTTCTCCGACGCACGATCGACCTCGGTCACAAAATCGTTGGCAGATTTGGATTCAATCTCCAGCCGGTCAAGATTCTCCGTCGCCCGCGCAATCAGCTCGCCCGCTTTACGGGCTGCTCGAAGTGCGATATTGGTCATGGGCTCCATAGTGTGTTCCTCGCGAGCAGCGGATGTCGGGTCTCGGACGGCGCGCGAGTATAGCAGATCTGTTAGAATGCGCGCCGCATTAAACCTGGCACCGGTTATGAATTTGCAGTCCACCCGTATCGTTCTGGTTAACACCACACATCCCGGCAATATTGGCGGGGTGGCGCGGGCGATGAAGAACATGGGATTGGGTGAACTCTACCTCGTAGCGCCGCACCGCTATCCCGATGAACAGGCGGTCTGGCGAGCGGCGGGAGCGGGGGACATTCTGGAGCGAGCGGTTGTGGTCGAGAGTCTGGACCAGGCGCTAGCGAACTGCCAGTTTGTGGTTGGAACCAGCGCCCGCGGCCGGCGTATACCCTGGCCGACACTTGACCCCAGGCGCTGTGCCAAACAGATTGCAGCGGCGGCACAGCGGGGAGCCAGGGTGGCGGTGGTGTTTGGTCGGGAGGATCGCGGCCTCACCAATGATGAGCTGCAAGCCTGTAATTTGCATCTGCATATTCCCTCCCACCCGGATTACACCAGCCTTAATCTCGCTATGGCCGTGCAGATCGTCAGCTATGAGCTGCGTATGCTGGCGTTGGCGGACGAATTGCCGGACAATCCGCAACAAGAATGGGATGCCGAGTTGTGTAGCGCCGAGAATCTTGAGCGGTTCTATGAGCACCTGGAGCAGACACTGGTGGAAATTGGTTTTCTCGATCCCGCAGCACCGCGGCAGCTGATGACACGATTGCGACGCCTCTACGGCAGGGTGCAGTTGGACGAGATGGAGCTTAAAATTCTGCGCGGTATACTTACCGAAACCAAAAATACTATCGAGAAGTCTTCGTATTAGCTCCACAAGACATTAAAATATTTAGATAAGCAATTGAAAAATAAGTAGTTAAAATTTCCATTTCCCACTGTTTTACTTGGTTAAATAGTTGAGAAAATCAGTAGGTTATCGCATACTTGCCACTTCTCTGAACGGCAGGTGTCAAGCATGCGTCTGACAACCAAAGGCAGGTACGCGGTCACAGCAATGCTGGACCTGGCTATTCATGGGGATGCCGGTCCCGTGAGTCTGGCAGACGTTTCCAGTCGCCAGGATATATCCCTGTCCTATCTGGAGCAGTTATTCGCCAAGTTGCGCCGTAACACCCTGGTGTCCAGTGTGCGCGGACCCGGTGGCGGCTACCGCTTGAGTCGACCGTTACAGCAAATTTTTATCGCCGAGATTGTCGATGCGGTTAATGAAAGCGTGGATGCGACCGTTTGTGGGGGCTCCACCGACTGCCAGCAGGGCGAAATCTGCCTCACCCACCACCTGTGGTGTGACCTGAGTGATCAAATACACGATTTCCTGAGCAGCATCAGTCTGTATAGCCTGGTTGAGCGCGGGGAGGTCAAGCGCATTTCGGCCCGGCAGGACGAACGCGAGCATGATCATGGGGATCTGTCGTTGCGGGAAGTGACACATTAGAGGGAGTGACCAGGGCGCGGCCGCCAGGCAGCGAGAGCTTCGAGTAGGGAGAACGTAAAACATGCAGTTACCGATTTATCTGGATTATTCCGCCACTACCCCGGTAGACCCCCGGGTGGCGGAGAAAATGAGTGAATGCCTCTCTCTGGATGGCAATTTTGGCAATCCTGCCTCTCGCTCACATATGTTTGGCTGGAAGGCGGAAGCAGCTGTGGAAACTGCGCGCTGCCATGTGGCTGAGCTGCTCAATGCCGATCCCCGTGAGATCGTCTGGACCAGCGGTGCTACCGAGTCTGACAATCTGGCGATCAAGGGAGTTGCGCACTTCCATCAGCGCAAGGGCAAACACATCATCACCTCTAAAATTGAGCACAAGGCAGTACTGGATTCCTGCCGGCAACTGGAGCGGGAGGGTTTTGAAGTCACCTTTCTCGATCCCGATACCAACGGACTCACCAGTGCAGCAGCGGTCACCGCGGCCCTGCGAGAGGATACGGTGCTGGTCAGCATCATGCACGCAAACAATGAGATCGGTGTGATCAATGATGTCGCCGCAATTGGCGAAGTTACCCGGGCCAACGGGGTGCTCTTTCATGTGGATGGTGCCCAGAGTGCAGGCAAGATTCCGGTAGACATGGAAACCATGAAGATCGACCTGTATTCCATGTCCGCACACAAGATGTACGGTCCCAAGGGTATGGGTGCGCTGTACGTGCGGCGCAAGCCGCGGGTTCGCCTCGAAGCCCAGATTCATGGCGGCGGCCATGAGCGTGGCATGCGCTCCGGCACATTGGCCACCCACCAGATTGTCGGGATGGGTGAAGCCGCGCGCATAGCGAAGCTGGAGATGGCAGAAGAGGCTCAGCGTTTGCTGGCTTTACGGCAGCGGTTTTGGGATGCGATCAGCGATATCGAAGAGGTGCACCTCAATGGGGATGCCAATGCCCGTTTGCCTGGCAGCCTCAACGTCAGCATCAACTATGTAGAGGGCGAATCGCTGATAATGTCGCTCAAGGATCTGGCCGTATCCAGTGGTTCCGCCTGCACCTCGGCCAGTCTTGAGCCATCTTATGTGTTGCGCGCACTGGGTCTCAGCGATGAGCTGGCCCACAGCTCGCTGCGTTTCAGCCTAGGTCGCTTCACTACCGAGGAAGAGGTGGACTACTCCGCTACGCAACTCAAGGCGGCGGTGGAAAAATTACGTGAACTATCCCCCTTGTGGGACATGTACAAGGATGGTGTAGACCTGAGTACAATTGAATGGGCGGCCCACTAGGGCTCTCGGGAGGCAAAATATGGCTTACAGTGACAAGGTACTCGATCATTACGAAAACCCGCGTAACGTGGGCAAGCTGGATGACAAGGACGCGGACGTGGGAACCGGTATGGTCGGTGCTCCCGCCTGTGGCGATGTCATGCGCTTGCAGATCAAGGTCGGTGCTGACGGCGTGATCGAGGATGCAAAATTCAAAACCTACGGCTGTGGTTCCGCGATTGCATCCAGCTCCCTGCTGACGGAATGGGTCAAGGGCAAGCATCTCGATGAAGCGGAACAGATTCGTAACACCGAAATCGCCGAGGAACTGGCCTTGCCACCGGTAAAGATTCACTGCTCGGTATTGGCTGAAGATGCGATCAAGGCTGCGGTGGCGGATTTGCGCGAAAAACGCGGTGAGAAACGGGACTGATTTCTATGGTAATTTCTGTGACCCAGGCCGCCGCCGACCACGTGCGGAGGCATTTGGACAAACGCGGCAGCGGCCTCGGTATTCGGGTGGGGGTGCGCACCACCGGTTGTTCCGGGATGGCCTATGTGCTCGAATTTATCGATGCGATAGGGCCGGAAGACGAGGTCTATGAGGGACATGGCATCAAGGTGGTGGTGGATCCGAAAAGCATGGTCTACCTGGATGGAACCGAGCTGGATTTCGTTAAGGAAGGCCTGAACGAGGGTTTCCAGTTCAACAACCCCAATGTCTCGGCAGAATGCGGATGCGGTGAGAGCTTTACCGTCTAGACTTTGGATCTTTCCCAGCCATATTTCTCCCTGTTTGAGCTACCGGCCAGCTACGCTGTTGATACGCAGCAGTTGACGGCGCGCTACCGGGAGTTGCAAAAGCAATTACATCCCGATCGCTTTGCCAGTGCGAGTGCACAGGAACAACGGCTGGCGGTTCAGTATTCCGGCTTTGTAAACGAGGCGTATACCACCCTGCGCCACCCCTTGCGGCGCGCACTGTATCTGCTCTCGCTGGCGGGCATGGACGCGAAGGCGGTGGCCGGGCAGCATATCGATGGTGGATTCCTGATGCAGCAGATGGAATTGCGGGAGAAACTGGAGAGCTTCCACGACCTGGTCGATCCGGATACCGTGATGGAGCATTTGCTGGCAGAGATCGAAGCTGACTGGCGGGAGTTGGAGGGGCAACTGGCTCAACACTTGACCGCAAATGAGATTGATGCGGCAGCGACTGCTGCGGTTAAAATGCAATATCTGGACAAGCTTCGTGCAGAGGCCGAGGCCCTGGAAAGCGAGTTGCTGGAGCGCTGAGACGAGACAGGTTTCATGGCCCTATTACAAATATCCGAGCCCGGTCAAACCGCCGCTCCCCATGAGCGCAAGCACGGTATTGGCATTGACCTGGGCACCACCAATTCACTGGTGGCGACGGTGCGCAGCGGCACTGCGGAACCCCTGGCAGATACCGAAGGCGAGGTGATTCTTCCCTCCGTGGTGCACTATGGCGAATCCGGTGAAGTGCTGGTTGGTCGTAAAGCGATGGCGCTGGTCAGTAGCAAACCCTTCGACACCCTGCAGTCAGTCAAGCGCTTCATGGGTCGGGGCCGGGCAGATGTTGGCAGCGACGGCTACCGCTTTGTGGAGTCCGAGGGCGGCATGCTTAGTTTCGAAACGGCTGCCGGAGCGGTGAGCCCGGTACAAGCCTCTGCCGAAATTCTGCGGGTGCTGGCGCTGCGGGGCGAGCAGACCCTGGGTTCTAACATAGACGGCGTCGTTATCACTGTGCCCGCCTATTTTGACGAAGCCCAGCGCCAGGCGACCAAAGACGCGGCCACGCTGGCGGGACTCAAGGTATTGCGTTTATTGAGCGAACCCACGGCGGCGGCTGTCGCTTATGGTCTCGATAGCGGAGACCCGGGCCTGGTTGCTGTATACGATTTGGGTGGTGGCACTTTTGATATCTCCATTTTGCAGCTGCAGAAGGGGGTCTTCGAGGTGCTGGCAACCGGGGGGGACAGTGCGCTGGGAGGCGATGACCTGGACCGGGTTATTGTTGAATGGGCTTTACCGCAACACGGGATAGAAGCGCCGGATGCCGGGCTGTATCGGACCTGTCTGAATTTGGCACGAGAGGCCAAGGAATTTCTAAGCGAACACACCGAGGTAGAGGTGCTGATACCGGGCCAGCCCACGCTGACACTGGCCCGCCAGGAATTTGAAGGCATGATCCAGGCACTGGTTCTGCGCACCTTGCGCGCCTGTCGCCGGGCACTGCGTGATGCCAGAGTTGAAGCCTCGGACATTGACAGCGTGATACTGGTGGGTGGGACGACCCGGGTGCCACTGGTGCGTGCCTCGGTAGCGGAGTTGTTTGGACGGGAACCGCTGTCCTCAATCAATCCAGATACCGTGGTCGCCGTTGGCGCGGCTGCTCAGGCTGATGTTCTGGTAGGCAACAAGCCCGATGGCGAGCTGCTGTTGCTGGATGTGATTCCACTCTCGCTGGGACTGGAAACCATGGGTGGCTTGATGGAGGCCATCATTCCGCGCAATACCACCATACCAATTGCCAAAACCCAGGAATTTACCACCTACAAGGATGGCCAGACCGCCATGGCCATCCATGTTCTGCAAGGGGAGCGGGAGCTGATTGCCGACTGTCGTTCGCTGGCACGCTTTGAATTGCAGGGTATTCCGCCCATGGTAGCGGGTGCGGCACGCATACAGGTGAGGTTTCAGGTTGATGCTGACGGTTTGCTCAGTGTCTCGGCCCGCGAGGAAACCACCGGCACCGAGAGCCGTATCACGGTGAAACCGTCATACGGACTCAGCGACACAGATATTGCCGACATGGTGCGCGCTTCCTGGGAACACGCTGAAGATGATATGCAGGCCAGGCAAATGGCGGAGCAGCAGATGGCGGCGAACCAGCTATTGGAACAGCTGCAAGCAGCTCTCGATGCCGACGCCGAAGCACTGTTGAGCGAGCAGGAGCGGGCGGAGTTGGAGGCCGAAATGCAGGCGCTGGCAGTATTGCGGCAGTCCGGCACCCGGCAGAAGCTCAAAACCGCGGTGGCGGCGCTGGGGCGCAGTAGCGAGGTGTTTGCTGCCAGGCGTATGGATGCCAGTATCAAGCAGGCCCTGATCGGCGTGTCAGTTGATACACTGGACAGCGATGGAGGGTTGGGCTGATGCCCCGGATAGTCATCTTGCCGCACGTCCAACTATGTCCTGATGGCGCCGTGGTAGAGGCGGATACCGGGGAAAGTATCTGTGAGGCCTTACTGCGTAATGCGGTGGAGATAGAGCATGCCTGCGAGATGTCCTGTGCCTGCACGACCTGTCATGTTCTGGTCCGGGAGGGCTACGATTCGCTGGCGGAGGCCGACGAACTTGAAGATGACTACCTGGACAAGGCCTGGGGTTTGGAGCCGGATTCCCGCTTGAGTTGTCAGGCCATCGTAGCGGCTGGGGATATGGTGGTGGAAATCCCGCGCTACACCATCAATATGGTATCAGAGCAACACTGAGAGGAGAGACTGTTATGGGTTTGCGGTGGGCAGACATTCAGGATATTGCCCTGGAATTGCTGGAGAAATACCCGGAAACAGACCCCCTGAGCGTGAATTTCGTCGACTTGCGCAATTGGGTGGTGGAGCTGGCTGAATTCGAGGACGACCCCAATCGCTGTGGTGAAAAAATCCTCGAGGCGATACAGGCTGCTTGGATAGAGGAAGCAGATTAGGAATCACAGTCTAAACCACTGATTTTTATGTCAAATTGGTAGCTTCGAGGATCTTTTTTGGGTGCAAGCTGCCGATAATATCTTTATAATTGTTCGGCTATTCTATCCGGGTCCGGTGGCTGCTGAAAATGTAGCTGCCCGGGCGTTTTTTAACTATTGAACGGAGAGTTTTAAATGGCCGTCGAACGCACCCTGTCTATTGTCAAACCTGATGCTGTTGGCAAGAACGTGATCGGGGAGATATACAGTCGCTTTGAGCAAAACGGGCTGCGCCTGGTGGCGGCAAAGATGATACGTCTGAGTGAAGAGCTTGCGGGCGGTTTCTATGCAGAACACCGGGAGCGTCCGTTCTTTCCAGCCCTGATTGAGTTTATGACATCCGGACCGGTCTGTATGCAGGTTCTGGAAGGTGAGAACGCGGTCGCAAAGAATCGCGAGCTGATGGGCGCCACCGATCCGCAGGAAGCTGAGGCCGGCACGATTCGTGCTGATTTTGCCGAATCCATTGACGCCAATGCGGTGCACGGGTCTGACTCAACTGAGTCTGCCGCCCGGGAGATTGCCTACTTCTTTGCCGCCAGCGACGTCTACGGGCGCGAATAGGAGCAATTGATGATTGCTGAGCGCACCAATCTGCTGGGCTTGCCGCTGCCAAAGCTGCGAACCTTTTTTGTGGAACTGGGAGAAAAACCGTTCCGCGCACAGCAGGTATTGAAGTGGATCCACCACGCCGGCGTAGATTGTTTCGATGATATGACCAATCTTGGCAAGGGCCTGCGTGAGAAGCTGGCCGCAGTCGCTGAGATTCGACCACCGGAAATAGTCAGCCAGCAGGACTCGGCCGATGGCACCCGCAAGTGGGCCATACGCGTTGAGGGGGGCGGCCTGGTGGAAACGGTACTGATTCCCGATGGTACCCGCGGCACCCTCTGTGTGTCTTCCCAGGTCGGTTGCAGCCTGGATTGCAGTTTTTGTGCCACTGGCAAGCAGGGGTTTCAGCGCGACCTCAGCGCCGCGGAAATTATCGGCCAGGTGTGGCTGGCGCTGAAATCCTACGCTGCGTTTCAGGCCGGAAAGGGGCGCGTGGTCACCAATGTCGTGATGATGGGCATGGGCGAACCGCTGCTCAATTTTGACAATGTCGTCGACGCCATGGAACTGATGATGGAAGACCTGGCCTACGGACTATCCAAGCGCCGGGTCACCCTGAGTACCTCTGGGGTGGTACCGGCGCTGGATCGCCTGGCCGAGTGCAGCGAAGTGTCCCTGGCGGTTTCCCTGCATGCGCCCAACAATGCGCTGCGCGACCAGCTGGTACCCATCAATCGCAAGTACCCTATTGAGGTGTTGCTGGCAAGCTGTCGTAACTATATCGACCGGCAGACAGACAAGAAGCGCGTGGTTACTGTAGAGTACATCTTGATTGCGGGCGTAAACGATCAGCCGGACCAGGCGCGGGAACTGGCAGTTTTGCTCAGGGATTTTCCGTGCAAGATAAACCTGATTCCATTCAATACCATCGCCCAGTCGAATTACCGGCGGCCCAGCGGTAATGCGGTTTCGCGGTTTTGGCAGGTACTGGTGGATGCAGGATTTGTGGTCACGGTACGCACCACCCGCGGGGATGACATCAATGCCGCCTGCGGCCAGTTGGTGGGACAGGTGGTGGATCGGACACGTCGCAGCGAGCGTTATCAACGCTCAAATGAGACAGAAGTGGTTAGAGTAGGATGAGCCAGTCAGTTGCCAGTAATTTTACCCGCGTATGGGTGTGTAGCATGCTGCTGCTGGTGTCGGCCTGCGTCACCACCGAAGGACGGGTGTTTACTAACGAGGCCTCTCCCGAGAAAGCGCTGGAGACCCGGTTGCAGCTGGCGCGAAGTTACATCGGTGAACAGAACTGGGGAGATGCCAAACGCAACCTGAAAATTGCCGCGCAAATAGACCGCAATGCGCCCGAGGTGCACGAGGTCTTTGGCTTGTATTACCAGAGCACGGGTGAGTACGAGTTGGCAGAAAAGAGTTTCAAAAGCGCAATTGCCAAAAAAAAGGATTTTTCCAGGGCGAGAAATAACTACGCCGCTTTTCTCTACCAGCAACAGCGCTTTCAGGAGGCGGAAGACCAGCTCGAAGTGGTGGTCCTGGATGCGCTCTACGAGTCCAGGCCACAAGCCTATCTGAACCTGGGACTGTGCCGCCTGCGCCTGCAAGACAACCAGGGTGCCAAGGATGCGTTTACCCGGGTGTTGAAGATGGACCGCACCAATGCCATTGCAATGTTTGAACTGGCACAGCTCGAGTATCAAGCCGAAAACTGGTCGACTTCGCAGCGTTACTATGATGGTTATCGCGGCGTGGCGAAGCGACAATCCGCGCGCGCCCTGTGGCTGGGTGTGCGGTTGTCGGAAAAACTCAATAATGCGGACGCCGAGGCCAGCTATGCGCTTGCCCTGCGCAATCTCTTCCCCAATTCGGCCGAGTTCCAGGCCTCCGAGCGAGCGATACACAGGGGAGAACTCTGAGCGCGTCAGTGCCAGCGAACCGGGCCCCGGTGAACTCCTGCGCAGCGCCCGCGAGGCGCTGGGCATTTCCCAGCGGGAGATGGCGGACCGGCTCAACTGGATGCCTGGTTATGTCGCTGCCATTGAAGAGAATCGGTTCGAGGTTTTACGCGGAGCCGCCTTTGTGCGCGGTTATTTAAGGGTCTATGCCAAGCTGGTCGCGGTACCTGAAGACACCCTGATGGCGGCCTATGCCGCTCTCCCCACGGGTGAGGCGCCAACGGATGAGGGTCGGAGGCGCATCGAATCGCGTGTTCCCCAGGTACAAAAGAAGGGGATTGCCATACCTGCGGGTGCCGCGATTGTCGCGTTGGTGGTATTCCTGTTGTGGTATTGGCGCGGCGAAGACCCGCAGGGCGCCGTTGCACCGGATCCCGCTGCCATTGGGTACAATAAAATCGATGCCCCGAAACAGGCCGAAGCACTGGTGCAGGAGCAGTCGGTGGCGTTTCTTATCGCCCCTGAATCGGCCTCGTCTGCTCCCCAGCCTACCGTGATTGAGGTCCCCGCCGAAGTGAATGCGGTGGTGGCGGCCGGGACGCCGGCGGCAACTGAGGTACAAGCAGTCGGAGTTGAGTCTGAGCTTGTGGTGGATTCCCAGCTGATGGAAATCGCGCCCGCTGCTTCCACGCGGCCACCGGTCACGGAGTCGGTTGCCGCGCCGGATGCGGATGCAAGCTCCTCCGCAGAGCTGGCTGCCAGCGGACTGGCAGACGCCCGGGAAGGCCAGTTGCAGTTTCGCTTCAGCGGTGACTGCTGGCTGGAAGTGCGCAATGCCGCAGGGGAACTCATTTACGCTGACCTGCGCCGTGATGGAGACGTCCTGAACCTCTCTGGAGAGGCGCCCTTCAAGGTTCTTGTTGGCGACGTGGAGGTGGTTGAACTTGACTATCTGGGCCAGGCGGTCGCTATTAAACGTCGTCCCGGACGGCTGACTGCCAATTTTTCAGTGGGGGAACTATGAACGCGGAATCGCCGATTAAGCGCCGTAAATCGCGCGCCATCCAGGTCGGTAATGTCACTGTGGGTGGCGATGCGCCTATCAGTGTGCAGAGCATGACCAATACGGAAACCTGTGACGTAGCGGCCACTGTGCGCCAGGTGCGAGCGATCCAGGATGCCGGTGCCGATATCGTGCGGGTGTCGGTGCCCAGTATGGAGGCCGCCGAGGCCTTCCGAGAGATTCGCCAGCAGGTCACTGTGCCGCTGGTAGCGGATATCCATTTTGATTACAAAATCGCACTCAAGGTTGCCGAGTACGGCGTGGATTGCCTGCGTATTAACCCGGGCAATATTGGTCGAAAAGAGCGGGTGCGGGCGGTGGTGGACAGCTGCCGGGACAAGGGAATTCCGATTCGTATCGGAGTCAACGCCGGCTCACTGGGGAAAGACCTGCAGCGCAAGTACGGCGAGCCCAATGCTGAAGCCCTGGTGGAATCTGCCATGCGCCACATCGATATTCTGGACAAACTGGACTACCAGGAATTCAAGCTGAGTGTGAAGGCTTCCGGGGTATTTATGGCTGTCGAAGCCTATCGCCTGATCGCAGCGCAGATCGAGCAGCCCTTGCATCTCGGGATCACAGAAGCCGGCGGATTACGCGGTGGCACGGTCAAGTCCGCGGTTGGGCTTGGACTGCTGCTGATGGACGGTATCGGCGATACCATTCGCGTCTCTCTTGCGGCCGATCCGGTGGAAGAGGTTAAAGTGGGCTTTGAGATATTGAAGAGCCTGAAGTTGCGCAGCAACGGTATTAATTTTATTGCCTGCCCGAGTTGCTCGCGGCAAAACTTTGATGTGATAGCGACCATGAATGAGTTAGAGCGGCGCCTGGAAGACGTGCGCACTGCCATGGACGTTGCCGTGCTTGGTTGTATTGTGAACGGGCCGGGTGAAGCCAGGGAAGCAGATGTGGGCTTGACCGGTGCCAGTCCCAGCAACCTGGTGTACCTGGATGGAAAACCCGATCACAAGGTGAGCAACCGCGATTTCGTGGATCACCTTGAGCGCGTGATCCGCGAGCGTGCAGATGAGCTGGAGCAACAACGCCTCAGCCAGGGAAAAGACCTGATAGCCAAGGCCTGACGGGAACCAATCCAGTGACACAGTATCGCGCTATTCGGGGAATGAACGATATCCTTCCCGAGGAGACTCCACTCTGGCAATACCTCGAACAGCAGGTCCGTTTGCTGCTGGGGAGCTATGGCTACAGCGAAATTCGCCTGCCGCTGGTTGAGCAGACTGAGCTGTTCAGCCGCGGTATTGGTGAGGTGACGGATATCGTCGAAAAGGAAATGTACTCCTTTCCCGATCGCAATGGCGACAGCCTCTCCCTGCGGCCGGAGGGAACCGCGGGCTGTGTGCGCGCTGTTTGCCAGCACAGTCTGGCCACGGTGGTGCAGAAATTGTGGTACAGCGGCCCCATGTTTCGCTATGAACGACCGCAAAAAGGCCGGCAACGCCAGTTTCACCAGGTTGGGGTAGAGGCGTTTGGCATCGAGAGCGCCGATATAGATGCGGAACTGATCCTGCTGAGCGCACGCCTGTGGAAAAACCTGGGTATAGACGGCCAGCTGGAACTGCAATTGAACACCATCGGCAGTGCCGAGACCAGGACCGCCTACCGCGCGGCCCTGGTCGAATATCTGCGCGATTTTGAGGGCGTACTGGACGAGGACAGCGTGCGCCGACTGGACACCAATCCCCTCAGAATACTCGATAGCAAGAACCGGTCTACCCAGCGACTGCTGGACAATGCGCCGGCGCTTCTCGATTACCTGGATACTTCCTCCGCAGAGCATTTTCAGCAGCTGCAGGAACTGCTGCGTGCCGTGGGTCTGGATTTCACCCTGAATCAGCGACTGGTGCGCGGCCTGGATTACTATAATCGCACTGTTTTCGAATGGGTGACTGACGCTCTGGGTGCCCAGGGCACTGTTTGCGCAGGCGGACGTTACGATTCCCTGGTGCAGCAGCTGGGTGGCAAGGCAACCCCCGCTGCGGGTTTTGCCATGGGCATGGAGCGGCTGGTCTTGCTGTTGCAGGGTCTGGGGGATGCGCCGGTGACCGCAAACCCAGCCGATGTCTATTTTGTCGCCGCGGGTGAGGGCGCTCAGAAGCTGGCGTTTCAGATTGCGGAACAGCTGCGGGATCAACTGCCAGAGCGACAATTGCTGGTGCATTGTGGTGGCGGCAGTTTTAAAAGCCAGATGAAAAAGGCGGATAAGAGCGGCGCCAGTCTGGCCGTGATACTCGGTGATCAGGAGGTCTCTGACGGGACAGCAGGCCTGAAGAAAATGCGCCACGCGGATGCCCAGGGCAGGCAACAGACCTTGCTCCAGTCCGAACTGGCGGGACAAATTTGTGAGTTATTGAAGCAAGAGGGATAGTGGTGGAAGCTTATCGTACCGAGGAAGAGCAGCTTGAGGCGTTGCGCAAGTGGTGGCAAGAGAACAGCAGGTCGACGTTCGCTGCCATTGCGCTGGCCCTGGCCGCGAGTTTTGGCTGGCAGTTCTGGCAGGATCACCGCGCCACACAAGCCGAGACGGCATCTTCCATATATCAGGACATGCTGGAAGCGGTAAACCTATTGACAGCGGCACCGGCCGGTCCGGAACAGGTTGCTACCGTGCGGCACCTGGCAGGCACGTTGAAGACGGGTTACGCCGGCTCGACCTACGCCCAGTTTGCGGCCTTGCACTTGGCCAAGATGGCAGTGGCTGAGGACGACCTCGCCACGGCGGAACAGGAATTGCGCTGGGTGTTAACCGCCAACCCGGTACAGGAAATCCAACTGCTTACGCGCTTGCGCCTGGCGAGAGTTGTGGCAGCGAAGGGCGATACCGCAGCGGCCCTGGCGATATTGGAGACTGAAGATAGCGGCACTTACGCCGCTTCCTACGCCGAGGTGGAAGGGGATGTGTACATGCAGCTTGGGCAGCAAGAGCCAGCCCGCGCCGCCTATGAGCGCGCTTCGTCCCTGGCGCTGAGCGAAGGTTCCGCAGCCTCGCGATCGCTGCAACTGAAACTGGAGTCGCTCAACCCGATACCTGCGCGTGAAGTTGTTCAGGTCGCAGAGGAGAATTGACAGAATGCCCTCAACACGACCCCTCATTCGGCTGCTATTTGTTGGGTTGCTGTCGGTTCTGGCTGGCTGTAGCACGCTAAAGGGCTGGTTCAGCATGGACAGTGACGACGCGGCAAACCAACCCGCGCCGCTGGAGGATATTGCTCAGGAAGTTGATATCAAGAAGGTCTGGAGTACCAGTGTCGGCTCCGGCCAGGGTAAGGGCTATAACTATCTGGCCCCGGTGATTGAAGGCCAGGTCATGTATGTGGCCAGTAACGACGGTCTGGTAGTGGCACTGGACAAGAACACCGGCAAAACCATCTGGAAGGAGGACCTTGATCGTCCCATCAGCGGCGGCGTTGGCGTGGGTTCGGGTACCCTGGTTGTGGGTACCAGTGATGGAGAAGTGCTGCTGTTGAGTGCAAGTGATGGCAGCGTGCAATGGACTGCCAGCGTTCACGGTGAGGTTCTGTCTGCGCCGCAAACCAACGGCCAGATTGTCCTGGTGCAGAGTTACGATGGCAGGCTCCAGGGTTTGAGCGCCAGCGACGGTAGCGAATTGTGGGTTTATGGCAGCAATGTTCCGATTCTTACCCTGCGCGGTACCTGTACGCCAATCATCGAGGGTCGGCTCGCCATAGCCGCCTTTGCCAACGGCAAGGTGATGGCGCTGGATGTGAAAACCGGTGCGATTCGTTGGGAGGCGCGTGCGGTGATTGCCCAGGGCCGCTCGGAAATTGATCGCATCGTCGATATTGATGGCCATATGTTGTTGGTTGGCAATATCTTGTACGCTGTGGGATACCAGGGCCGGCTGGTGGCTCTGGATGTATCTACGGGTCGCAAAATGTGGCAACAGGATGCCTCCAGCTACGTGGGCCTGGACCAGGGCTTCGGTAATATCTATGTGGCGGATGCAAACGGTTCCGTGGTCGCCTTCCATCGCTCCGGCCAGGGCGTACGCTGGGAGCAACCGGCGCTGGAGTATCGCCGCCTGAGTTCCCCGAAAACGGTGAAAGGCTATGTGACCGTCGCCGACCTTGATGGCTACGTCCATTTCCTTTCGCAGGTGGACGGGCACTTTGTGGGCCGGATTAAAGTCGACGGTGACGGTGTGCGCGGCAGAATGTTGGCTGAGGAGGATATTCTGTATGTGTATGGAAACGGGGGCAAACTGGTTGCCCTTCGCGTCAGCGGAAGGGAACAGTAGACGTCGGCCTCGGTCGACGCCTGATGTCTTGAAATGATCCCGGTAATCGCCCTGGTCGGGCGCGCCAATGTCGGCAAATCCACTCTTTTCAACCAGTTGACCCGCTCCCGCGATGCGCTGGTGGCGAATTTCCCCGGGCTGACGCGCGACCGCAAGTACGGCGAGGGTCGCCTCGGTGAACGCCCGTTTATTGCCATAGACACGGGCGGCATCACTGGAGAGGAATCCGGAATAAACAGCCCCATGGCAGAGCAGTCCCTTGCCGCTATTGCCGAGGCAGACACGGTATTCTTCATGGTGGATGCCCGCGCCGGGTTGACCGCCGCTGACGAGCAACTGGCCAGCTACCTGCGCCGGAGCAACAAGGGATTCCATCTGGTGGTGAACAAAGTCGACGGGGTCAACGAAGATGTCGCCCTGTCAGAGTTTTATGCACTCGGTACGGCGGAAATGCACCCTATTGCCGCCAGCCACGGTCGTGGTGTCAAAGCCCTGCTGGATAGCGCTTTGTCGGAATTTCCCCAACCCGAGGCCCCGGCGGAGGAGGATGAGTACGGCAATGTGCGGGTGGCTGTAATCGGGCGCCCCAATGTGGGTAAGTCGACGCTGGTGAACTGCATGCTGGGGGAAGATCGGGTGGTTGTATTCGAACAGCCCGGTACCACCCGTGACAGCATTTACATTGACTTTGAGCGCGATGAGGTCGCGTATACCCTGATCGATACGGCGGGGGTGCGGCGGCGCAAGAATGTAAAGGAAACGGTGGAGAAATTCTCTATTGTGAAAACTCTGAAGGCCATTGATGATGCGCATGTTGTGGTCTTGTTGATGGACGCACGGGAAGGCGTGGTCGATCAGGATTTGCACT
>JAPUKZ010000360.1 GCA_027295405.1 Gammaproteobacteria bacterium | reverse complement strand
AGACGGTGTCGCCGAAGTGGCTTCCGTCGGCGGATTTGTAAAGCAATTCCAGGTTGAGGTCGACCCCAATGCACTGGTTCGCTACAACATCCCACTGAGCAAGGTGAAGCAGGCTATCAAGCGCTCCAACAACGATGTGGGTGGGCGCCTGATCGAGATGGCTGAAACTGAATACATGGTGCGGGGTCGCGGTTACATCACATCCCTGGAGGATATCAATACCATCCCGGTCGCTGTCGATTCCTCGGGCACCCCGGTGAGGATTCGAGATGTAGCACATGTACAAATTGGACCGGAGCTGCGCCGCGGGCTGGTTGAGCTGGACGGCGAGGGCGAGGTTGCCGGTGGTATCGTCATTATGCGCTACGGTGAGAATGCGCTCGCCACTATACGGGGTGTGCGCCAAAAACTGGAAGAGCTGAAAGGCGGCTTGCCGGAGGGGGTGGAAATTATTCCCGTCTACGACCGCGGTGATCTCATCGAGCGGGCCGTTGCCAGCCTGAACATGTCGCTGATGCAGGAACTGATTATTGTCAGCCTGGTGGTTGTTCTTTTCCTGCTGCATGCGCAGAGTGCGTTCGTCGCCATCATTACCTTGCCACTGGGTATTTTGATGGCTTTTATCGTCATGCGCCTGCAGGGTCTCAACGCCAACATCATGTCACTGGGCGGCATTGCAATCACCATTGGCACCATGGTCGATGGTGCCATTGTGATGGTTGAGAATGGGCACAAACACCTGGCAGAAGCGATAGAGGAGAAAGGTGGCCCGCTCTCCACCGACGAGCACTGGGCTGTTATCGGCGATTCCTGTCGCGAGGTCGGACCGGCGCTGTTTTTCTCGCTGCTGGTTATAACGGTGTCCTTCCTGCCGATATTCACCATGCAGGCACAGGAAGGACGTTTGTTCAGTCCACTGGCATTCACCGCCACGTATGCCATGGGGGCCGCGGCGATACTCGCAGTCACTCTGGTTCCCGTCATGATGGGCTACTTTCTTCGCGGGAAAATATTGCCGGAGGAGAGGAATCCACTCAGTCGACTCATGCACACGCTGCATACACCGACCCTGCGTTTAGCCATGAAACACCGATTTGTCACCATCGCACTGGCCGTTGGCTTGCTCGGTGTAACAGCTTACCCATACAGTCAACTCGGCAGTGAATTTTCGCCGCCGCTGGATGAAGGCGACATTCTGTACATGCCGACGACTTTCCCCGGTATCTCGATTACCAAGGCCAAGGAACTACTGCAGCAAACTGACCGGATACTCGCGACATTCCCCGAGGTACACCATGTATTTGGCAAGGTGGGACGGGCAGAAACAGCCACTGATTCCGCACCGCTGTCGATGCTGGAAACAACGATACGACTGAAGCCCAAAGACGAGTGGCCGGATCCCGCCAAAACCACCAAAGAGCTCATGCGCGAGATGGATAACGCCATCCAGTTTCCCGGTCTTGCCAACGCCTGGACCATGCCGATCAAGACTCGTATCGACATGCTTTCGACCGGCATCAAAACACCGGTCGGAATCAAGGTATCGGGACCCGACCTTGCGACCCTGCAGGCCATCTCAGAAGATATTGAGAGGGCCATGAAAACCATGCCGGACACCTTGTCGGCCTTCGGCGATCGCGCGGTGGGCGGTTACTACCTGGATTTCGATATTGACCGGGAAAATGCTTCCCGCTATGGATTGACTGTGGGCGATGTACAAGACGTCATTCAAAGCGCCATTGGCGGCATGAATGTCACCGAGGTCATTGAGGGATTGGAGCGCTACCCGGTAAATGTGCGCTACCCCAGGGCACTGCGAGAAGATATGGAAACCCTGCAGCGTGTTTTAATCCCAACCCCCACCGGGCAGCAGATCCCCCTCGCACTGGTGGCAAGTATTGAATACAGTCGCGGCCCACCGGTGATTAAAAGCGAAAATGCCCGACCCAACGCCTGGATCTATGTGGATATTTCATCGTCCGATATAGGCGGCTTTGTCCGTGAAGCCAAAAAAGTCTTAGCGGCACAGGTCGTTATACCCGCCGGATACACGCTCACCTGGTCTGGCCAGTTCGAGTACATGGAGCGCGCGGCGGCGCGACTGCGCATCGTCACTCCGGCGACCCTGTTTATTATCTTTTTATTGCTCTACCTGAACTTCCGCAATGTAGTTGAGCCGCTGGTGGTGATGGTCTCGATCCCGTTTGGTCTGGTGGGCGGGCTCTGGCTCATTTACCTGAACGGTTACAATATGTCGGTGGCGGTCGCGGTGGGGTTCATCGCCCTGGCGGGAATGGCTGCGGAAATCGGCGTCTTGGTACTCAGCTTTATCGATCAGGAAATAAAGCAGGTTCGCGCGCGCAGCCCGGGAAAATTAAGCGCGGCAGTTATCAAAGACGGGGTACTCTCGGCCACGTCACGGCGTGTCAGGCCGGTGGTTATGACCGCTGTTTCCACCATGGCGGGTCTGGTTCCGATCATGCTCAGTACCAGTACCGGTTCTGATGTCACCCACCGTATCGCTGCGCCGATGTTGGGCGGCATGCTCACGGTACTGATACTCAACCTGTTGGTATTACCCGTCATCTACAGCCTGGTCTTGCAATGGCAGGAGAGGGGCCCGATGCCAGCGGATCGACATACCTCGTAAAGTGCGCCGAATTTCCCTAGTATTCGCATAACAGGCAATAACAATCTCATAGCGACCCAGGGACTGCGCACTTTGAACCGGAATGTTCGGCTACTGCTACTAGTTGCAACTCTGCTGGGGTTCCCACTGTCTGCTTCGACAGCCGAGGATACGAGTGCCAGTCAAACAAGCCTTTCGCTGATCGACAATGCAATCTCCCAGGTAGAGAGCAATACTGAGCTCACTGAAGATCAGGGCAAGCAGTTGCTTGACTCCTACCGGCGCAGCCAGGGTTTTATCAAGAGTACACAGTCTTTTCGCAGCAGTGTGGAAACCCTTCGCAACGCCCGCGAAAAGGCCGCCGGGGAAGCTGCAGCCATCCAGAAGAAACTGGAAGCGGATACCACCGACGCAGACAATGCTGTCGATGAGCCAGATTCAAAGCTGAGTCTGGCGGAGGTGGAGCAGCTGAGCCAGCGAGACAAGGCTGAGCTGGCGGCCCAGGAAGCAAAAAATTCGGATTTGAGCAACCAGCTGGAGGCCGAGAGTGGCCGGCCGAAGGCGATCCGGGATCGCCTGGCTGAACTGAGAAAAACCCAGGATGACCTGGCAGGGCAGGCCAAGGTGATTGCTGACCCGGAGGGGAAGCCGGTTTTCAAAACAGCCCGGCAGTGGTTGCTGGAGACTCAGGCGGAGTCGGTGAGTACCGAAACCAGCGCGCTGGAGGAGGAATTGCTGAGTCAGCCCATGCGCCTGGACTTGATGCAGGCACAAAAGGACAGGGCTACTTTCGATATCAAGCGCCTGCAGGCGCGCATTAAAGTTTTTGATCTCCACGCCATCAAACTTCGACAGGGTGAGGCGGAGAAGGCGCTGGTGGCGGCGGAGTCAGCCCAGGCAGAGGCGGAGGGCAAGCATGAGCTGATTCTGTCACTGGCCCAGGCAAATACAGATTTGAGCGCCAGCATCACCGAGCGAACCACTCTGCTCGAGCGTATCAAGTCTGAGGAGGCGGACGCCAACGAGCAGGCCCAGTCGCTGGAAAACGACTTGCAGGCCATGCAGCGGAAACTTGATGTTCTGGGCATGAGCCAGGCGCTGGGCCGGGTCTTGCGTGAACAGAAGCTGCGCTTGTCAGGCCGGATCTACAGCTCTGCCGATGTGTCCCGGCGCGACACGCTGGTCGCCGAATCCAGTCTGCGTCAGTTTGAGTATGAGGATGAGCGCCGCCTGCTTCGCTCACTCAAAGCCTATACCGGCCAGCTAACGGCTAAGCTGGAGCCCACGGAAGCCGCGGAGCTAAAAACGGATCTCACTGAGCTTGCCCGCGCGCGCCGCGAGCTCAATACCCGGGCGATCGACATCGAGTCTACTTACCTGCGCTCCCTCGGTGACCTGGATTTTGCCGCTCGTCGACTCGGTAGAGCTGCCGACGCCTATCGTTTGTTTATCTCGGAACGATTAATGTGGATTCGCAGCAGCGATCCGTTGTCAATGGATACCTTTCGTCCACTGCCTGGTGAACTGGCGACTCTATTCGCTCCAACCGGCTGGCTCAAGCTGGGAATTGCTCTCGCACAAGGCGTGATGAGTTCACCTCTTTACCCCGTGCTGTTGCTCCTCGTGGCAATACTCCTGCGTTATCGTACTCGTTTGTTGCAAGCCCTGGAGAACACCGCACGCTATTGCGGCAATGTAGACAAGGACGATATCAAGTTCAGTTTTCAGGCGCTGGGGCTCAACGCCTTGCTGGCGATCACTTACCCACTGCTGATGTTTACACTCGGGCTTGCCCTGGGGGCCTCATCGGTGGAGGATAAACTGGTGACAGGTGCCGCTTTTGCGTTTGAACGTGTCAGTTACTTTTACCTGGGGCTGGAGTTTTTGCGCTACCTGCTGTTACCGAAAGGCCTGGTTGTGCTGCATTTTCAATGGGCCCTGAACAGTGCCCGCGAAGTCGCCAGGCGTTTGCAGGCGCTGTCCATGGTATTTCTTCCCTCGGTGTTTTTCGCAGTCGTCGTAGCTCGTCTATACAGCCCCGAAAAGGAGAGCATCCTCAGTGCGCTGTTGATGGTGGGCGCACTGGCCGCTTTCATCCGTTTTTACGTCGGCTTCCCCAATATTCTGCAGGGCCAGCTCGACCGTCTGCTGAAATTACAAGCCAATCCACGCCGCTCAATGATGGGCGCATTGGTACGCTATTTCTCAATCATTGTTCCTGCTTCGCTTATCATCTGCATATTCCTTGGCTATACACATACCGCCGTTCGATTCCTGCAACTGCTGGTATTCACCAACGCGCTGATCGCCGGATTATTGCTATTGCATGAATTTGGC
>JAPUKZ010000036.1 GCA_027295405.1 Gammaproteobacteria bacterium | reverse complement strand
AATTTTATTTTCAATAACCACATGGGAAAAGACATCCCGCTGGATCATGCCGCTTTCTGGAATACGGGCCAGGCCCAGTTTATTCGAGAAGCCCTGGAACAGGACTCTGACTGGTCCGAGGTGGTAGACCAGCTCGACGCGCTGTTGCGTCACTGACACCCCGGGCTGTGCCCGGCTCCCCCCGGAGAACACTGGTAGGCAACTACGCAATAAAGTGGCTATTGTCACCGGCGCAGCCCGCGGCCTGGGTCGCGCCTACGCCGAGGCGATGGCCGGTGAAGGCGCCGCCATTCTCGCCTGTGACGTCAATGACTGCAGCGAGACCGTCAGCGCCATTGCCGATGCCGGCGGCCGCGCAGTGAGCGCAATCACCGACATCGGCAGCATGGAGAGCTGTCAGTCCATGGCGGACCAGGCGCTGGCTGAATTCGGAAAAATCGACACGCTGGTCAATAATGCGGCGCTCTATGGCGGCCTCAAAGGGGGGCGTTTTGAGACGTTGGACGAGGCTCAATGGGACGCGGTAATGAACATCAATATCAAGGGTTTGTGGCAGAGCTGTAAGGCCGTGGTCGGTCCCATGCGTGAAAATGGTGGCGGTTCCATTATCAACATCGCCTCACTGGCGGCAGTTTTCGGAATGCCCTACGGGCTGGATTATGTCGCCTCCAAAGCCGCCGTGATTGGTATGACACGGGGCATGGCCCGGGAACTGGGCCGGGACCAGATTCGCGTCAATGCCGTGGCTCCCTCGGCGGTGATGACCGAAGGCACCAGCGAGTTCTTCGGTGAAAAACTGGATAAGGCAAAAGACGTAATAGCCCGCGGACAGGTTATTCAGCGCAACCTGGAAACCAGCGATCTCACCGGCACCATTATTTATCTCGCCTCGGACAGCAGCAGCTTTGTCACCGGCCAGACCCACATGGTGGATGGCGGCTCGTGGTTTCTTTAGAATCTCACCCTGGAACTGGTGAGGCCCGGGGATGAAAACTGATTACGATGTCATCATCATTGGTGCGGGTCACAACGGACTTACCTGCGCGGCTTACCTGGCGAAGGCCGGTTTGCGGGTCAAGGTACTGGAATCGCACCCGGCGGGGGCGCATCCCGGTGGCGGTGTCAGCGGCTTGCCCGGCCGTAACGCCGCACAGGCAATTCTCAGAAATCGTTCCAGCTTGTTCTAAATCTGTGTGGAGTCACCGCAGCCACTTGGGCAGCTGTGGTAGCTCCACCCTGACTTCATCTCCTGCACTAATAATGCCGGCCACTTCAACCACACCCACCACACCACGCGAAAACTTCGCCGCCTGGGAAAAGGCGCCGGCGGGAATCCATTCACCCGAGTTACTGGTATGCATAGCCGCCAGTTTCTCGCTCATTTCCCGGCAGGGAGGGTTGTATTCCTCTACCATCAACTCAACACCCGAGGAAAACTTCAGCAAGCTGCCTCGCGGCAGCCGGGACAAATCGGGCACACCCTGTAAACACAGGTTTGCGCCCAGGCTTGCGGCCAGCAGCGGTTGCACCATATTCATTGCCCGCTGAATACTGGCAAGCTCTTCAACCGACACCGCTGACCAATGTCGCTCATTGCGGCGAATTACACCCTCTGCCTGCTTGTCATCTTTCCAGTTCTCGCGGAAAAAGCCGCGATGTCGATCACCGACGATGCCATCCAGTTCTACTTCAATCGCATCACGCGCTTCCTTGCTCAGGGTATCGCCGGCGCCGGCGTGAACCGATACGACTCTCCCCACTATCCTTGTTCCGCTCACTGTGCTGCCCCCCCGGCAGAAAATTCATTTCGAAGTGCGACACCCTGTTCACCAAGTTGTGGAACGGCACCCAGCTCCGCCTCACCATTGGAAGATCTCACCGGCGGTGCCACCACAAAAACCGGCCCTGTGGGAGTTGCCACCGTGGCTCTTCGCAGCTGCGGATGCACGGATAAGTCCGCCACTGAATTTACCGAACCGTAGGCTATCCTGCCCCGCTGCAATCGCTGCAGCAACTCCGCTTTTGTCAGGCTGGAAAACACGGCATTGATATCCTCGTCCAGGGCCGTACGATTCTCGCAACGTTTGCTATTAGTAGCATACTGTATCGCTGCCACACAATCGGGTCGCAACAGCACCTGTTCGCAAAATTGTTGCCACTCCCGGTTGTTCTGTATGGAAATAACAATTTGAGACCCATCCGAGCAACCATAGGCACCGTAAGGGGCAATCGTTGGATGGTTCAGACCTACCCGCTGCGGAGCCTGGTTTGCATAATCCTGGTGCAACAAGGGCACCGACATCCAGTCTGCGATGGCATCGAACAGCGACACCTCCAGGCCCTGCCCCAGGCCCGTCTGCCCGCGTTCCAGCAAGGCCTGCAACACCGCCGTATGGGCATACATGCCGCAGGCAATATCACAGACTGAAACACCCACCCTCCCCGCTTGATCCGGCGATCCGGTAATCGAGGCCAGCCCCGCCTCGCACTGCACCAGCAAGTCGTATGCTTTCATTTCCTGGTAGGGTCCC
>JAPUKZ010000359.1 GCA_027295405.1 Gammaproteobacteria bacterium | reverse complement strand
CAAGACCGGCATCAGTAGCAGTAACCAGTTGAACTCGGTGTGGAAGGCTTCCCTTACAGGTCCGAGTTTCATGCGCCGGCGTACCCAGCATCTGCTTACAGAATTGTTTGAGTCACCCTGGTTCCGCTAACAGGCCGGGCTGAGCCGGTGTCTGCTTTTACGCTGTCACAGGTGCTTATTGGCATTACGTTTTTTGTAGATTTCGCCGCCTTCCAATTCAAGCAGCAGCGCCATGTACTGCTGTGCCTGGCGCTTGCAGCCAGCTTGATCGGCTTGCACTTTTTACTGTTGCAGGTTTATACCGGGGCAGTATTGGGGTTTCTGGCCTCGGCGCGCTTTGTGACCGCGATGTTCAGCAGCTCCAGAAAGCCCTATGCCCTGTTTATGGGGCTGGTACTGTTGACTGGACTGCTGACCTGGTCCGGCCTGCTGACGGCACTGGCTACTCTGGGGGCACTGTTGTCCACCACGGCGGCTTTCGCTTCTGCCGACAAGGACTTCCGCCGCATCATGATGCTGGCTTCACTGGTGTGGATTGTGCACAACGTGCTGGCGGGAACGCCGGCCGCGGTGATACTGGAAACTGTTTTCCTTGGCAGCAATTTTCTGGGGTACTACCGCTTCTATATGCGCGAAACTCACGACGACGACAGCGCCGGTTCGTCGGTTGAGGAAAAAGGAAGTGTCGGCCTGGATGGGGAGACTGAAGTGGGTCAGGATTCCAGATGATGGTGGTAGGCGGCACCGGCGCCGCGGGGAATGCGAACGTTATCTACCAACTCGAAAATGGACGCTGGCGGCGGTGCGGTCACATGACAAACAGCCAGCGCCGTGGTGAAATTGACCAGCATGCCCAGTGTGCCGATACCCTCGGGGGAAATCCCCAACCACCAGTGATCAGCGGAGTTGGCAGCCGGATTGATGAACTTGAAGTAGACGATGTAGGCGAAGGTGAACAGCAGGCCGCTGAGCATGCCGGCAATTGCTCCTTCACGATTCATGCGCCGGTAGAAAATGCCCATGAAGATCACCGGGAAAAATGAAGCGGCGGCGAGTCCGAAGGCAAATGCCACCACCTGGGCCACGAAGGCTGGCGGATAGATGCCGAACAGACCGGCGATGCCGATGGCAACTGCGGCTGCGATGCGGGCATAGAGTAATTCCTGGCGATCCGTGATATCGGGCATCAATACTTTTTTCAGCAGGTCATGCGCTATGGCTGTGGAGATTACCAACAACAAGCCGGCCGCGGTGGACAAGGCCGCCGCCAGGCCGCCAGCAGCCACCAGCGCAATCACCCAGTTTGGCAGCCGGGCGATCTCCGGGTTGGCCAATACCATAATGTCGCGATCAATATAAATTTCGTTGCTATTGGCACTGGGTTTGTTGCTCAGCAGTCGCTGACCCGCAGCGCCGCGCTCGGGGAGGAACTGCGGCTTGACGCCCACCAGGGCGTCGCCCGCGCGATACTGGATGCGGCCGTCTCCGTTCTTGTCGTGCCAGGCGATCAGGCCGCTGTCTTCCCAGCGCTTGAACCAGCCCGGCACGGCTTCGTAGCTGGCTTCGTTAATCGTCTCAATCACGTTCACGCGGACAAAAGAAGCCACGGCCGGGGCAGTCGTGTAGAGAATGGCGATGAATACCAGCGCATAGCCGGCGGAAAGGCGCGCATCACGTACCCTGGGCACGGTAAAAAAGCGCACGATCACATGCGGCAGGCCAGCGGTCCCCACCATCAGTGCAGCGGTGATGCAGAACACATCGATGGTACTTTTCTGGCCACTGGTATAAGCGGCAAATCCGAGTTCGGTTGAGAGCTGGTCCAGGCGATCCAGCAGAAAGGTATCCGGCGCAGTCGTGAGGGTGCTGCCGAACCCGAATTGCGGTATCGGATTGCCGGTCATATTGAGTGAGATGAAAATCGCCGGCACCATAAAGGCAAAGATGAGCACACAGTACTGGGCCACCTGGGTGTAGGTAATGCCTTTCATGCCCCCGAGAACCGCATAGAAAAACACGATGGCCATGCCGATCGCCACCCCGGCGTTGATGTCTACCTCCAGAAAACGCGAAAAAACGATACCGACGCCACGCATCTGGCCTGCCACGTAGGTAAAGGAGATGAAAATGACACAAATTACAGCGACCAGTCTGGCCGCATCTGAATAATAGCGATCGCCAACAAAATCCGGCACTGTGTATTTACCGAACTTGCGCAGATAGGGCGCCAGTAGCAGGGCGAGCAACACATAGCCGCCGGTCCAGCCCATCAGGTACACCGAGCCATCGCGGCCAATGAAGGAAATAATACCGGCCATGGAAATGAAAGAAGCGGCGGACATCCAGTCCGCGGCGGTGGCCATGCCATTTGCCAGCGGCGACACACCACCGCCCGCTACATAAAAATCAGCGGTGGAGCCGGCGCGGGAACGGATAGCAATTCCAATATACAGGGCGAAGCTGGTGCCCACGAACAGATAGGTCAGGCTCTGGATATCCATTCCGTCTAGTCCCCGTCTGCACCGTAGTAGTTTTCGTCTTCCACGTAATGATCCTCGTCTTCATTCACGCCGTGGCGGTGATCCAGGCGGTTGGCAGCAAAAATGTAGACAAAGATGAGAACCACGAAGACGTAGATAGCGCCCTGTTGGGCGAACCAGAAACCGAGCTTGAAACCAAACAGCCGGTACTGGTCCAGCCAATCCACCCACAGGATGCCAAGCCCAAAAGAGCACAGGAACCAGATGGATAACAGCCCACACAGCAGTCGCAGATTGGATCTCCAGTAATCCCGTTGCTGTTCGCGCGGCTGGTTCATGCCGGTCGCCTTTTTGAATAGTAATTTTTTGCCACCCTAGCATTACCGGCTGAGGAAGAAAAGTTAGCTCTTGCCCCGCCAATATAAGCTGCTAAAGTGTGGCCTTGGTCATAAAAATAAGAACTTGTGGGGAAATATCATGCGTCGTCTGGTAAGTTTCGTGGTTATGACCGGGTTGCTATGTGTCGCTGTTACGGTACCGGCACTGGAGCGTTCGGCAGCGCCGGAGGGCGCGCAGGTTTACATTATTGCCCCGGTCAATGGTGCGCTGGTGGAGAGCCCGGTTACCATCAAGTTTGGCCTGCGCGTCATGGGCGTGGCGCCTGCCGGTGTGGAAGTGGTGGGGACCGGACACCACCATTTGCTCATTGATTTGGCGGAGCTGCCCGCGATGGATCAGCCGCTGCCTGCGAGTGCCCAGGTGAAGCATTTTGGCAAGGGCCAGACCGAGACCAGTCTGGAGCTGGCGCCGGGCGTACACAGCCTGCAGTTGTTGATGGGGAATCACCTCCACGTGCCACACCAGGCACCGGTGATATCAGAAAAGATAAGCATAACGGTCAGGTAGGGCCGAGACCACAGGAGAAGACGTTGTGAGAATTACACCCTGGCTGGAGACCCTGGCGAAGAAAGACGGTTCTGACCTGTTCCTGTCCACTGGCGCACCGCCCTGCGCGAAGTTCCAGGGCGAGCTGAAGCCAATTGCTACCGGCACCATGAAACCGGGTGAAATCAAGGACATCGCCTACGAAATCATGGACCCTACCCAGCAGGAAGAGTTTGAACGCGAGCTGGAGATGAACCTCGCGATATCAATTCCCGGCGTGGGCCGGTTCCGGGTCAATATTTTTGTCCAGCGCAACGAAGTAGGTATTGTGGTGCGGAACATCGTCACCCAAATCCCCCACTACAAGGACCTGGGCCTGCCCGAAATCCTGCTGGACATGGTCATGGTCAAACGCGGCCTGCTCCTGTTTGTAGGGGGCACCGGCCACGGTAAATCCACGTCATTGGCGGCGCTGATCGATTACCGCAACAGCAACAGCGGGGGTCACATCATTACCATCGAGGACCCGGTGGAGTTTGTTCACAAGCACAAGAAGAGTATCATCGACCAACGGGAAGTCGGGGTGGATACCCGCAGTTGGCACGCGGCCCTGAAAAACACCCTGCGCCAGGCCCCGGACGTCATACTGATCGGTGAGATTCGGGACCGCGAGACCATGGAACATGCACTGGCCTTCGCGGAAACAGGCCATTTGGCCATTTCAACCCTGCACGCCAATAACGCCAACCAGGCCCTGGACCGCATCATCAATTTTTTCCCGGAGGATCGCCGGCCGCAGTTGCTGATGGACCTGTCGACCAATCTTCGATGCTTTGTGTCCCAGCGCTTGATTCCGACAACTGATGGCAAGCGTTGCGCCGCTATCGAAGTCCTGCTGGGTACGCCGGCGATCTCCGAGCTGATTCTCAAGGGTGAGTTCGAAGGCATCAAGGCAATCATGGAGAAGTCCGAGAACCTGGGTATGCGCACCTTTGACACTGCCCTGTTCAACTTGTATCAGGAAGGCATGATTACCGAAGAAGAGGCAGTGAAGAACGCGGATTCCGCCAACAACGTGCGGCTGCGAATCAAGTTTGCCAAAGAGGCCGGAGAACCGGGGGCCGTGGATCTCCAGGGTGCGCTGGGTGGCTTAAGCCTGGAGACCATGGACGAATGAGAGTGTACTCATTACGCATTGCACACGGGAGCCGGGGCTAGATCATTTCCTGGACCAGTTTTTTCCAGATTTCGTAATCGGTGCCATCGCTTTCCAGCAACTTGAAGCCCACGTGGTAACCCTGCTCGGGCCTTTGCGCCGGCTTGCACCAGCGAACTTCGCCGACCATGTACAGCGGCCGTTCTAATTCGGCTAACTCGATACCCAGTCGCAGCAAGGCGCCCGTTTCGAGTTCGTCATCCACGCACACGCGCACTCCGCTCGCGGATATTTCCAGCGAGTTACAGATCAGGATCGATTCCTGTTGCGAGCTGTTCTCGCTGGCCGCAAGCGTCTCGATAAATATGGTGCTGTGTTCATCCAGTCGCGGTTGTTCGCGCTTGACCTTTTCATTTGCCATTATCTAATCTTCCTCCCCATGGTGGTTGCGGAAATCTCTCACCATGTTGGCAACAGTTTGTTCGAATCTGGACTCGCTGGTCACCAGCTCACAGTGCCCCGACTCCTGCAGTGCTGAAAGTTCTGCTGAATTCAGTTCCCGTTGTTTGACGCCCCGATTATTAACAAATAACCACTTGTCGAGGCCGTCGATGCGGGCCGCTAGCTTGCATAGCTGTGGCTCATCCCCGTCGCTAAACTTGACCCAGCTGCCAATTACCAGATTGGACGGCTCCGATTCGCCCGCTGCCTTGGCGCGTTGTTTTATCAGTTCCTGCACACGTGGGGACAAGCCTGGTTTCTTTTTCCCAGTCTGGGCTGGAGCGGCTACTTTGGCGCTGCCAGCGCTGGCCTCCGCCTCCATGTCCAGCGCCTTCAACAGGCTTATGCTCAGGGCCGGTGCCGCCGGGCAGGGGCGGGCCACGCCGCTGGAAAGCAGATAGGCAAATTCTTCAAAGGTTTTTTGCAGGGCCTTGATGCCGGCCCGGTTGACGAACAGAAGCTGGTGATACTCGTCCATCTTCAGCGCCAGCTGTACTCGTAGGTTAGGGCCGTCCTCGGTACTGATTTTGAACCACTGGCCGGGCTGTAGCGGTTTGATCTGGGCCAGCAAACGTTCCGTGACCGAGGTACGGGCGTTTGCCGACCCCAGCAGAATAGGCTCATAGGGCTTGAATTTAGGCGGGCGGTTGCGCAATAGTCGAAAATGCATATCCTCGACAACCGCTATCGCCTGCTTTCGTTCCGTGGGGTCATTCTTGAGGCTGGTTAACAAGCCCCCCAGCTCCCGCGGCATGAGTGGTATCAGCTTGTACAGGCGCTGGCGTTCATTTTCATCTGAAGAATCGAAGGGCTGCACCGTCCACACCAGGGTCTTGGTGACCTTGAGCATACGTTCCCATTCTTTGCTATCCGGCCCCTCGGTGATCAGGGTAAGCTGCATGGAGTCGAACCAGGGACCGATCAGAAATTCTAAAATGGGCACGGAAAATTCCTGGTTTTCCATCAGTTCATTCAGTGCCATGCCAGCGGTCACGCGAGCGCTGCTGGCTTTGAGTTTGCCCTGCTCGGAGGCGATCACCCGTTTCCGCATCCGCTCTGAAGCGCTCAGTTCGGCGCCTATAAATTCTTCCAGCTGGCTCAGTAAGTCGGAGAAGTCCTGCTCCGGCGATTCGAAATACCGTTGGACGCCAGTCACAATCCTGTCGAGCTCGGCCTGCAGGGCCTCTCCCGCTCTGCCCAGACGGCTGTGCCAGCCAAGGCAGCCGGTGTAGATAGTGTCCACCAGGCGTTGCAGGGGGTGCTGACCGATGCTCAGAAATTCTTCCTTGACAAGGGCCACTGCGGCAACGACCGGGAGTAATTTTTTGACCTTCCCTGTCAGCTCGTCATCCAGCGAATGCTCGCTGAGCATGATGCGAAACGCGTCATCCACCCAGGCCAATACAGCGGCCTGTTTCCGGCCCGGGACAATTCTGGTGGCGCTCAAATCGTCGGTCGGTTGCATCCGCTCCAACAGGGGCGCTCGCGAGTTCTCTGCCGCAGATACCGCGGCCAGCGCAGCCAGCAGCGCTTCGTTGGTTGCAGGCTCAGCGGTGTCAGTACCGGGGTACTTCTCCCCCAGCCGCTGCATCACCTGTTTGGGTTGTGGGCCTGGTTTGGACATCAGACGTAGAGTTTCCAGTAGATGTGGGCGATCAGATATCCCCACAGTAAAACCAGTACAACCAGAGATCCCTTACGTGTTTCCGGCTTGTCTGGGTCTGTTTTCGCCTTCTGGAGGTAAAATTTGGCAGAGCCGCAGGCGGGACAATGGCCGTCCGCAGCACGTTTCTTGCCCTTGTAGCTACAATCGCGACAATAGTAGGCCATGGTCCGAGTAGTGTGGTTCCCCGCTATCCCCTGAGCAAATCATACCACCATAATGCTTCTCCCTTCGACTCGCAGTTTGCAATTCTGCGGCTCAGTTCAGGCTCAAGCAGCATGGATTTATCCAGGGTTGCACTAGGCATTGGTGCGTAACAATTGATCCACAATCCTTTCCAGATGCTGCAGGGTGTTACACTCGGCGACAAAATGGCAGGTGCTCTGATAGCGCAGCATCTCGGAGTCACCGCTGCCCCATAACTTGCGGGATTCGGGATTGAGCCAGATGACTTTCTTGGCCCGTTGGTAGATGCTCTGCATCACTTCCAGCTTGGGATCACCATGGTTGTTGCGCGCATCCCCGAGAATAATCACCGTTGTGTTGCTGCCGATGTCATCAAGCGCCAGCTTGCTAAAATCCAGCAGGCTGTTGCCGTAGTCAGTAGCGCCTCCGTACTGCCGGTTGACCAGCTCTATGGCCTTTTCCACGGGGTGACGGTCAAACAGCTCGCTGACTTCTCCCAGATGGCTGGAAAAGGCGAAGCTGCGTACCCGGGGCAGTACATCGTACAGGCTGTACAGGAACATCAGCAGGAACTTGGCGTAGGCGGCGACTGAACCGCTGACATCACAGAGTGCAAGAATCTGTGGGCGGTCTTTCTTGATGGACTTCCAGTACACATCAAACATCACACCATCATTGGCAATGCCCCGCCGAATGGTCTTGCTCATGTCCAGTCGACCCCGCTTGGAAACCCGCCGGCGGCGGGAATGCCGGGCTGCGAGTCGCTTGGCCATCTTGCGGATCAGGTCATGCACCCGGTGCAGGTAGTGATGTTCGATATTGTTCAGTTTGGCCTTGGCCAGTATTTCGTCCATGAACTGCTTGTTCCTGCCCTCTGCGTGCAGCAGGTACTCGCGTTCCACATGATCGCGCACCAGTTCCCTGAGCCTGTCCCTGAAGGTTTGCAGCTCCTGCAGGGCCGGGCTGCCCTGGTTCTCCAGCGCCACCACCGCCTGGCGGATATGCTCTTCACCCAGGGCATCGAGGATCTTGCGGGTGTATTGCCCTTTTTGGGTGAACATCTGGATCTGGGACAGCCCCACACCTTCTGCGGCCTGGGCGATGGCAAGGGACAAGCCGTTGCGGTCATCAACGCGCAGCATTTCCATCAAGGGGGTATGCAGCTGTGCCTGCAGCTGTGGATTGGCCTGCATCTCGCCACTCAGATCGAGGTTGGACTGGATTTCGGGATTCTTAGCGTTGGCCAGTTGTTCCAATGCGGAGTCGGCATCCGCCAGTAATTCAGGATCCAGCTCCGGTATCCTGTCTGCGTCGGAGGTCTCCTCGTTGGCGGCATCCGGTAACCGGTATTGGAAAAACCGGTCGAAGCACTGCACAAAGGTGGCTTTCTCGTCGGCGGTTTTAGCCAGTGCCTGGGACAGTCCGGCGCGGAGAACGTTGCGGTCGGTGTAGCCCAACACTGAGATAACCCGCATCGCATCCAGTGTTTCGGAGGTAGAGATGCGCACATCGTGGCTGCGCAGCACATTAATGAAGCTGACGAGTTTGGATTGCATGATCCAATAGTACACTAAAGCCGGAGTCGGCCCCGGGGCCGACTCCGGTTCCTGCGCTAGTGGAGCAGGCTGCGAATTTCGGGTTTGGTTGCCTCTATGTCATCCTGGAATTTGAGCAGCACGTTGAGGGTAGTCCGAATCAGGTCTTCGTCCAGTTTGTCTGCGTGCAGCAACAGCAGGCTGCGTGCCCAGTCGATGGTCTCACTGATGGCGGGAGCCTTTTTCAGGTCCAGCTGGCGCAGGGAGTGCACGAACTCGACCAGTTTATGGCGCAGGTTTTCGTCGATATCCGGAACCCGGGTACGCACAATGCGTTCTTCCAGCTCAGTGGTGGGATACGGGATATACAGGTGCAAACAGCGGCGCTTGAGCGCGTCGGACACATCCCGGGTATTGTTGCTGGTGAGGAACACCATGGGCGCAGTTTTTGCTTTTACGGTGCCAATCTCGGGAATCGAAACCTGGTAGTCAGACAGTATCTCCAGCAACAGGGACTCGAATTCGTAGTCTGATTTGTCCACTTCATCGATAAGCAGGACCGCCCCTTCGGTCATGCGCATGGCCGCGAGCAGGGGGCGCGGTTCAAGAAATTCTTCCGAATAGAAGATATCGCCAAACTGGTGCAGTTTTTCCACCGACTCCGCCAGGCCCCTGGCGCCTTGCAGCAAGTCCCCCAGTTTCTCTTTCAGTACTTGCGTATACAGCAGCTGTTTGCCGTATTTCCACTCGTAAAGCGCCTTGGACTCGTCCAGGCCTTCGTAACATTGCAGCCGGATCAGAGTGACATCCAGTAGCATGGCCGCGGTTTTGGCAAGCTCGGTTTTGCCGACGCCGGGCGGGCCTTCAACCAGTATGGGTTTGCGCAGTTGGAAAGCGAGGTAGACGGCAGTGGCAATTTCCAGGCTGCAGATATAGCCGTGAGACGCGAACCCCTTTTCGATGGCTGCTACGGAGGCGAGTTGCGGGAAATCCAGCGATTGCACGGCAGGTCCTTGTGATGTGAGGCAGGTATTGTACCTGATTCATGGAACAGTGAGGCAGGAGCTTCCAGGATTGCCAGGTGAAGCAGACTGCTTATGCATCCCGCTGGTGGGCCAGCGGGGATGGAGCTAGCCGCCGGTCATATTCATGAAACGCAGTATCTCGGGTGCGGCGTCGAGATCGAAATGGTGCTTCTCGGGCTTCAGATCCATGCTCTGGATAATTGCCTGTTGCAGGTCGTCCTGGCTGGATCCGGGTTTGCGCAGCACCGCCCGCAAATCCAGGGAGTGCTCATTGCCCAGACACAGCAGCAAGCGGCCTTCCACGGTTACCCGCACCCGGTTACAGAGGTGGCAGAAGTTGTGGCTGTGGGGCGAGATGAAGCCGATTCGCGCGCTGTTGCCGGCAACCGCAAAGTAACGCGAGGGGCCGCCGGTGGTCTCGTCAATGGCAGCGAGTTGATAATGCTGCTCAATGATTTCCCTGACCTCGTCAGAGGAACAAAAACAGAGGGCGCGGTCGTGGTCATCGATCAGACCCAGCGGCATTTCCTCGATGAAGGAGATATCAAAACCGTGGTTTTGCGCATAGTGGGTGAGGTTCAGAATTTCGTCCTGGTTGCGACCCTTGAGTATCACCGCATTGAGCTTGATACGTTCAAAGCCGGCCGCCACCGCCGCGTCCAGCCCCGCCAGCACCTGTGCCAGCTTGCCAGTGCGGGTGATACGCCGGAATTTATCCGGGTCGAGACTGTCCAGGCTGACATTGATGCGGCGCACCCCGGCATTCTGCAGGGGCTGAGCCAGTCGGGTCAGTTGTGAGCCGTTGGTGGTGAGCGTCAACTCATCCAGTCCCGGCAGCTGTCCCAGCCGTTCGATCAGCGACATCACATTATTGCGCACCAGTGGTTCGCCGCCGGTGAGGCGGATTTTCCTGACCCCGAGTTGGGTAAAAGTACTGGCCAGCCGGTAAATCTCCTCCAGGCTGAGCACCTGGGCGCGCGGCACGAAGGTCATATCTTCGGCCATGCAGTAGATGCAGCGAAAATCGCAGCGGTCGGTTACCGAGATGCGAACGTAGTTCACATGGCGGCCATACTGGTCGACCAGTTTTGGGGCGTTTTCTTTCATGCGGTCGATTTTACTGTGAACTGGGCCTTGTCACTAGTTAAAATGTGCGCTCTTGCAGGAGAGGTGTAATGACGCAACGATTACAGGGCAAACGCATTTTGATCACCCAGGCCGACGACTACATGGGCCCGGCCTTCAGTGAGGTGTTCCGCGCCCATGGTGCAGAAGTTGTTGAGGATCGCTCGGACCTGACCGAGCCCGGCGCTGCAGCGAAGGCGGTGGCTGGCGCCGGCGCGATAGATGTCCTGGTGGCAAATCTGGCCGCCCCTGCCCATGGCGGCAAAGGCATCCTTGAGATTGACGATGACATTTGGAACAACATGTTCGATGTCATGGTGCATCCCTTGCACCGCCTGGTGCAGGCGGTATTGCCGGCGATGATAGAGCGTCGTGCGGGCAAGATTATCGTGGTTGGCAGCGCCACCGGATTGAAGGCGCTGCCGGGAGCAAGTGCCTATAGCGCTGCCAGAACGGCTCAGGTGGGCTATGTCCGCAGCGTGGGTGCCGAGGTGGCGCCCCACAATGTGCAGATAAACCTGATCGCACAGAATTTTGTGGAAAGTCCCATCTACTTCTCGGAAAAATTTCAGCAGACGGAAATGTTCCGGCAGATGATCAGTACGGTGCCCGCCGGGCGCCTGGCCAGTGCTAAAGAGGATGCCCTGCTGGCGGTCTTTTTGGCCTCTGATGAGTCTGACTTCTTCGTCGGCCAGGCGATTCCTTTCAGCGGCGGTTGGGCGCAGTGACCCCTGGGGCAGCGACTGGAACCCGGTGAGCGAATAACTCTCCGATGACTGAACGGCTGCGAAAGATCGCCCTGCTGGCGGGGCCATTGCTGGCGCTGGCGGTGGCGTTCGCCCTGCGGCAACAGGGCCTGTCTGCTGACATCGCCGTGACCGCCATGGTCACGCTGTGGTGCGTCAGCTGGTGGGTATTTGAGCCCATACCGATTCCGGTGACGTCCCTGCTACCACTGGCACTGCTGCCGTTGCTGGGGGTACTGACGCCTGCGCAAGTGGGCCAGGCCTACGGTAGCCCGCTGATACTGCTGTTGCTGGGTGGATTCATTCTGTCGCGGGCCATGGAGCACAGCGGTGCCCATCGCCGGGTTGCACTGACCATGGTCCGCTTGTTTGGCGGTGACAGCGACCGCAGGCTGGTATTCGGGTTTATGGCAGCGTCCGCAGTACTCAGTATGTGGATATCCAACACCGCCACCACCTTGATGCTGTTACCGGTGGCAATGGCGGTGCTGGAGAAGGCAGAGAGCGAGAGTCTGGCGGTACCCCTGTTACTGGGCATTGCCTACGCCGCCAGCGTGGGTGGTATAGGCACACCCATCGGAACGCCACCGAATCTGATTTTTATGCAGGTTTACGAGGAAAACACCGGCGTGCAAATAGGCTTTACCCAGTGGATGGCCTGGGGCGTGCCGGTCGTGGTGGTGCTCGTGCCGATTATTGCGTGGCGCCTGACCCGGGGCATGGGTGCTGAGGGTGGAGTGGAAGTACCGGAAGTGGGTGCCTGGCGTACGCCGGAGAAGCGGGTCATGATGGTGTTTGCACTCACCGCGCTGGCCTGGATTACGCGCAGCGAACCCTTCGGTGGCTGGAGTACATTGCTGGGGCTCCAGAGCGCCAATGATGCGTCGGTGGCACTGCTGGCCGTGATCTTGATGTTCCTGGTCCCCGACGGCGAGGGCGAGAAGCTGTTGAACTGGGAGCGGGCGGTAACCATTCCCTGGGGAGTGTTACTGTTATTCGCCGGCGGCATTTGCCTCGCCAAGGCGTTCGTAAGCTCCGGGCTGAGCTTTCTATTGGGCGACTGGCTGGCCTCCATGAGTTACCTGCCACTGTGGTTGCTGATAGGGCTGATTTGTACGGTCGTCACGTTCATGACGGAAGCGACCAGCAATACCGCCAGCACCAGCCTGTTGATGCCGATTCTGGCGGCCGCCGCCCTGGCGGCGGGCATCAATCCCGAAATATTGATGGTGCCCGCAGCCATGACCGCCAGTTGCGCTTTTATGCTGCCGGTAGCAACGGCGCCCAACAGTGTGGTCTACGGCAGCGGCCGGATATCTATCGAGCGCATGGCGCGGGAGGGTCTGGTGCTGAATTTGCTGGGCGTTTTGGTCGTGGCCAGCCTGTGCTACCTCAGCCTGGCTTAAACTGCTACAGCAGTGCCATTATGGTTTCGGCCGAGCTCACGTCCACGCCAGCATCTGGCTCCACATTCAGGTGGGTAACCGTGCCGTCTTCAACGATCATGGCAAAGCGCTGACTGCGCATTCCCAGCCCGAAACCGCTGCCGTCCAGTTCCAATCCCAGTGCCGAAGTCAGAGCGCTGTTGCCGTCCGCCAGCATCAGCAACTCTGAGGCGTTCTGCGCTTCGCCCCAGGCACCCATGACGAAGGCGTCGTTGACAGCCATGCAGACGATGGTATCGACACCGGCCGCCTTGATCTTGTCGGCGTTGACGACATAGCCGGGCAGGTGGGTCAGGGAACAACCGGGTGTGAAAGCCCCGGGCACGGCAAAAAGAACTACTTTCTTACCCGCGAAAATATCCTCGGTGCTGATATCCTCGGGTCCCTCTGCACCCATGGTCTTTAGGGTACAGCTGGGTACTTTGTCGCCTACTTGTATGGTCATGGTACTCTCCGTTCTCATGTTGAAACAGTTATGTTGAAACAGTGATGTTGAAACCTGGTTTTTGTCGGCGATCACAAATCGCTGCCCATGATTATAGACCGGAATTTTACCCACCGTGCAAACGGGTCTGAGTTGTGTCCTGTGCGGCGCCCCGGGGTCCATACCCTTCCACCGCGACCGCCGAGGTGGGATTAAGCACTTTCCGCCGCCGGCTTGATGATGGTGCGGTAGATTTCCCGCACCTGTTCGTAGAACTCCCGCTGCTGTTCCCCGAGGTAGGGCGCTATCATGACCATGAGTTGGTACACGCCCTGGTGAATGACCAGCGCCGGTGCCCTGCTGTCGTGGCGCAGGTGATCGTAGTTGAGCCAGTAGTTCAGCAGTAAAACCATATTGTCCACCAGCGCTTCTACTTCGTTGTCCGCGGCGCTGACCACTGCCTCCCGGGTCAGGGTTTCCCACACCGCGAGGATGGCGGCGCGCTTGAGTTTAAGAACGCGGCGGAAACGGGTTTTCAACTCTGGATACCGGCGCAGCAAATCACTGAGGTTGCGGTACAGAAACCGGTAGTTGTACATCTCCTCGAACACCACATACAGATAGAACCAGTTGTCTTCTACGTTCAGCGGTTGTTCCAGCGGGGCGTTGAGGATTTCGCCCAGCCCCTGTTCGAACTGGTTGAACAGCTCAGCGATAATGATGTCCTTGCCCCTGAAGTGGTAGTAGAGATTACCCGGGCTGATGTCCATCTCGTTGGCGATGTCCACCGTGGTGGTACTGGGTTCGCCCTCTTCGTTGAAGAGCAGCAAGCTGGTGTGCAGAATCCGGTCTCTGGTTTTCACTGCAAGTTCTGATCGCAAAGGCCCTGCTGAAGACAGTTATCAGGACTTCTTCTTGCGCACCGGAGATTTGCGGGCCGGCTTTTTGGCGGCGGGCTTCTTTGCTGTAAGCGCCAGGGTCAGGGCATCGACCTTGGCGGTCAATGCATCCAGCTTGGCATTAACTTCTACCAGGTCCACGCGGCGGCTGGTCAGGTTCAAGTTGAAATTCTCGCGAACCTTCCTGATTCGCTCCTCCACCGAGCTGGTGCTGGATTTGCGGATGCTGGCCAGCGAATCACGGACTTCGACTTCCAGTTCTTCGCCCTTTTTTACCAGCTCCTTGAACAGCCGTGGTGGTTCCTTACTGACCTTGTCCAGGCGATCTTGCGCCTCGCTGAAGGCCTTGCCGTAGGCGCCCAGCCCCGCCAGCCAGATATTTTTTGCTATTTCGCTGGCCTTGTCTGAAACATTGCTTCTGTCATCCGCCATGTTTTTTCCTCACTTCGGGTTGGGAGGGTGGATTATCATACACCAGCTGACGGCCCTGTATCGACAATCGGGCGGGGTCGCGGACGGTGAAGCTAAAAAAAGGGGGCACGAGTGCCCCCAAAAACTATCTGCATTGTTGCAATGCAGGATAAATGACCCGGCCTGCGTTCAGCTGGTACGGAAATCAGCGGGCCTCGGATTTTGCCGAGACGGCGTCGCGCAGGGTGTTGAAGCTGGCGCGTGCCCTATCCAGGCGGGCGCGCAGCTTAGCGCGCGATTCCTCGCGGTCCGACAGTTTCAGTTCGGGCATTTTCAGTTCTGGCAGATCGAGTTCCTTCAGTTTCTTGCGGGTGTCACTCTCGACCTTCTCTCCCCGCTTCACCAACTCGTCAAACAGTTCGCTGGCTCTCTCGCGACGCTGTTCCAGCTTGCTGCGGTTTTCCTTGATCTGGTTTTGCGCTTCGTCAAGCGCCTTGCCGTAAAAACCCAGACCGGCGAGAAACACGTTACGCACATTTTCCGGGCTCACGACGGCCATTTTGGTCTCAGGCTTGCGAGCGGCTGTCTTGTTAGCGGCAGCCTTTTTGGCGGCTGATTTCCTGGCGACGGTCTTTTTGGCCGGTGCTTTTTTACTCTTGGCGTTGGACATGGGGTTACTCCAGTGTGGTATCAGCGCCGCGGACGGTCGCGTCCCGGACGATCGCGTCCCGGACCGCCTCTAAGTGGTGAAAGATACGTTCAATAATTAGAAATATCATACTAATGTGCCGACATTATTCTCGGTCCGCGGTGGTCCGGTGCCCGAGAGGGTTCAATAAATTGAACTTGTAGTATCGGCCTGCACCATTAGTGTGAGATCTGCAGTTGCCATGCCGGAATAGGCCTGCGTATAGTGATCACTAAACTCTCGCCAAGATTCACTATCAGAGAACAGCCTATGAGTGCCACTTCAGCCATCCCGCGCCCTTCTCTATGGCAGTCGATCCTGGAATTCCGGGCGCTGTTTGAAGTGATGGCTATGGTCCCGGCCAAGCCCTTCTTGAAGCTGGCGCCGACCGGGGAGGGCCAGCCAGTACTGGTCTTTCCGGGCTTTTATACTGCGGATCGGAGTACGGCGAGGCTTCGTAAGTACCTGAATTCAAAGGGTTTCGAGGCGTATGCCTGGGAACAGGGCCGCAATCCGGGACTGAGTGAGGAGCTGTATTACCGGCTGGAGGCGAGGGTGCAGCAGCTCTCGACTGAACACGGCTGCAAAGTCAGTCTGGTGGGCTGGAGCCTCGGGGGTCTCTACGCCCGGTTGCTGGCGCACCGGCTGCCGGAGCAAGTGCGACAGGTGGTGACCCTGGGTTCACCCTTCAATATCAGTCAGGTGGGTGCCGTGTCCCCCGCGGTAGAGCGCTTGTACGAGCGGATGAACCCGAATCAGCAGGATGACCCCCTGTTGGCCCAGGAAGCACTCTGGCAACAGCCGCCCCCGGTACCTTCCACGTCCATCTACAGTAAAGGCGACGGGGTTGCCCATTGGAGTTTTTGCATCGATCCCGAGGACGATGTCACGGAGAACCTGCATGTTCCCAGCAGCCACCTGGGCATGACCCATAATCCATTGGTGATGTACGCGGTGGCAGACAGATTGGCGCAGGCCGAAGGGAACTGGCGGCCGTTCCGTTTACTCCCGCACCTCAAGCAAACCCTGCTGCAAGGCCCGCGCCGGCTGCTGCATTGAACCACTGACGTGCGCGAACTTCCTCGGTTGAAACTGCCTGTGCCCGGCCGCCACGGGTGGAACCCCGGAACTTTCCATACCCCGGGATACGCCAGGCTGTTCGTATCTGAGCGCCGCTGGCGGGGAACCCCTCCCAGCAAGTAGAATCTAAGATTCCGCGTTCAGGTTGGCTTCAGCAGTTCCACCCGGGATGCGCGGAGTACCCGTTGGTTTGGAGGCAGAATGGCGCCACCCTTGAGATTCATACTGCCCGCTGTGGTCCTGGTTTGCGGCGTGGCGGTGGCCTATGCGCTGTTTGTGGGTAAACCCAAGCCGGAACCCAATGCCCCGGTGCCGGAGCGGGCCCCGATAGTGCAGGTGGTGCTCGCGGAGCCGCGGGAAGTGACTCTCAGCGTGCGCAGCCAGGGCACGGTGCAGCCCCGGCGCGAGATCAATATTGTCAGTCAGGTCGCGGGACGGGTTCAGCATGTCGCCGAAC
>JAPUKZ010000358.1 GCA_027295405.1 Gammaproteobacteria bacterium | reverse complement strand
AGGTGTCGGTATTACTCATTGCGGATGGCTCGATATTCCTGGCAGCGTTTCAGAGTGGGAATCACCTTGCCGGGATTCAGCAAGCCGGCGGGATCAAAGGCCTGCTTCAGACGGCGGAATTGCTCCAGTTCCGCATCGTTGAACTGACTCGCCATCTGGTTGATTTTTTCCCGTCCCACCCCGTGCTCGCCAGTGATGGTGCCACCCACCGCGATGCACTTCTCGAGTATGTCTGCACCGAACAACTCCGCCTGCGCCAGGGCGCCGGCCTGATTGGCATCAAACAAAATCAGCGGATGCAGATTGCCGTCTCCGGCGTGAAAGACATTGGCCACTGGCATCTGGTAGTGTTGCGAGCGCTGGCTGATATACTCCAGCACCTCGGCGATGGCAGCCCGCGGAATCGTGCCGTCCATACAATAGTAATCGGGGTACAGGCGCCCCATAGCGGGAAACGCGTTCTTGCGTCCCTTCCAGAACAACTCCCGCTGCGCACTGTCCTGCGCCTGTTGCACCAGGGTTGCTCCGGCCGCATGCAACACCTGCTGGCAGGATTGCAGTTGCGCGGCGACCTCGCTGGCACAGCCATCGAGTTCCAGCAATAAAATAGCTTCAGCATCCCGGGGATAACCGGCCCCGACATAGTCTTCGGCAGCGGTCACCGCCAGTTTATCCATCATTTCCAGGGCCGCGGGGATAACGCCCGCGGCTATCACACCCGCCACCGCCTGACTGGCTTGTCGCACCGTGGCGAAAGCCGCTAACAGGGTCTCCACCTGCGGTGGCGACACCAGCAGTTTCACCGTGATTTCCACGACCACCCCCAGCATGCCCTCGGAACCGATCAACAACGCCAGCAAATCAGGGCCGGCGCTGTCGGCTTCCAACTCCAGGAATTCTCCCTCCGCGGTGAGTATCTTCAGCGCCAGCACGTTGTGCACCGTCAAACCGTACTTGAGGCAGTGCACCCCCCCCGCGTTTTCCGCGACATTACCACCGATGGAACAGGCAATCTGGGAAGAGGGGTCGGGTGCATAATACAGGCCGAATTTTTCCACAGCCTCGGAAATGGCCAAATTGCGCACCCCGGGCTGCACTATCGCCCGCAAATTGTCCGCATCAATATCGAGAATCCGATCGAGTTTGCTCAACACCAGCAGGACACCGTGGGCACAGGGCAGGGCCCCGGCTGACAGCCCGGTGCCAGCGCCGCGGCACACCACCGGAACTTCCAGCCGCCGGCACAGTCTGATAACGCCCTGCACCTCGCGAACTGTGGCGGGTAGTACCGTCACCAGCGGCAGTACCGTGTAACTCGAAAGTCCATCGCATTCGAAGGGTTTTTGCTGTTCCCGCCCGGCCAGCACGGATTCTGCCGGCAAAAGGGTTCGCAACTCAGCGACAAGCTGGTTAGGATTCACTTCGGGGAGCGGATCGTCGCGGTGGGGATCGTGCGCTTCTTTCATGTCCTGCAGTATGCGATAAACCCTAACGGCAAACCAATGCGAAATTAACCGAATTCCGCCACTGGTTTGGCGGCACCTATGAGGCGAAACAATGACATCCAGAGACTACGATTTATTTGTAATTGGCGCCGGTAGCGGCGGCGTTCGCGCGGCCCGCATGGCCGCTTCCTTCGGCGCCAGGGTTGCCATTGCCGAGAACCGCTACCTGGGTGGTACCTGCGTGAATGTCGGCTGCGTGCCGAAAAAGCTGTACGTCTATGCCTCCGAGTACGGACACGCTTTCGAGGATGCGCGCGGCTTTGGCTGGGACAGCCAGGGACCGACCTTTGACTGGGCCACTCTGCGCGACAACAAAAAGCAGGAAATCAGCCGACTGAACGACGTGTACCGCGATCTGCTGGGCGGGGTGGAGGCGAATCTGTTCGATGGTCGGGCCCGTGTTGTCGACCCTCACAGCGTGGAGGTTAACGGCCAGACCTACAGCGCCGACAAACTGTTGATTGCGACTGGTGGCTGGCCTTTTGTCCCGGAGTTTCCCGGCAGCGAATTGGCAGTAACGTCGAATGAGATTTTCGACCTGGATCAATTCCCCAAGCGAATCGCGGTGGTCGGCGGCGGTTATATCGCGGTGGAGTTTGCCGGTATTTTTAACGGCCTTGGAGCGAAAGTGACACAGCTCTATCGCGGCCCACTGTTCCTGCGCGGATTCGACGGCGATATTCGCCGGCACGCAGCCCGAGAAATCGCCAAAAGCGGAGTGGATCTGCGCTTTGAAGTCAATGTCGTCAGTATTGAACGACAGGGCCGGGAGTTGAACATTGAACTCAGCGACGGTACCCGGCTACAGGTGGATGCGGTGTTATACGCCACCGGCCGCAAGCCTCACCTGGAAGGTCTCGGACTGGAAAATACCAACATCCAGCTGAACGATAACGGCGCCATTGCGGTGGATGCAGATTTTCGCAGCAGCGAGCCCAGTATCTTTGCGCTGGGTGATGTTATCGGGGGCATGGAATTGACGCCGGTGGCACTGGCTGAGGGTATGGCCTTCGCCCGCAAGCAGTTTCAACCGCTAGAGGCACCCGTGGAATACGATTTCATCCCCACCACGATTTTCTGCCAGCCCAATATTGGCACGGTAGGATTCACCGAAGAGCAGGCACGGGAGGAATTTGGCGAGATCGCCCTGTACAAGTCGGACTTCAAGGCCCTGAAACACACCCTCAGCGGGCGCGACGAGCGCACCTTCATGAAGTTGATCGTGGAGACGGCCACCGACCGGGTTGTGGGCGTGCATATGCTGGGACCGGATGCGGGCGAGATCACTCAGGGACTAGCCATTGCCCTGAAAGCGGGCGCAACCAAGGCGACCTTCGACAGTACCATTGGCATACACCCCACCGCCGCCGAGGAATTTGTGACCATGCGGGAGCCCTGGAGCGGCTGATGGAACCCTGGCAGCTGTTGCTGCTGGCCCTGGTTGGCGCAGTGTCCGGCTTTATCAACGTGATGGCTGGCGGCGGCTCCCTGCTGACGGTACCCATACTGTTGTTCATGGGTATCCCCGGACCGGTGGCCAACGGCACCAATCGCATCGCCATACTGGCCCAGAACCTGACCGCAGTTGTCACCTTCTTTCGCCGCGGTTATTCCGACTTCAAGCTCAGCCTCAGCCTGGCGGCCTGCTCAATACCCGGGGCCGTCGCAGGCGCCCTGGTCGGTGCCCGACTGGATGGCGTCTGGTTCAACCGCACCATCGCGGCCATCATGCTGGGTGTCATGCTGGTGATGTGGCTGGACCGGGGCAACGCCGGGGCCACCGTCCCGAGCACAACACCCCCTCGCAAGCGGCTGTGGTGGGGCCATCTGTTGATGGTTGGCGTCGGCTTCTATGGCGGCTTTATCCAACTCGGTGTGGGCTTTATCATCATGCCGGTGTTGCACCGGGTGCTGGGATTCGACCTGATCCACACCAATATGCACAAGGTATTCATCATCGGCTGTTACACTCCGGTGGCACTGCTGGTCTTCGCCACCCAGGTACAGATGCTGTGGCTGGTGGGGCTGGTACTGGCCATCGGCAATTCCACGGGTGGCTGGCTCGCCGCCCGGGTGCAGATAAAGCAGGGAGAAAACATCGTCAAGAAAGTGCTCTACGCGGTGTTGCTGGTGTTCATCGTGAAGTTACTGTTTTTCTCCTGATAAATACTTGAACTTCTCATCAATACCGGGAAAATAGGGCCGCTTTGAAACCGCGGTAGTGGAGTTTTTTGCATGATAAAAATTAATAAGGTGTCGCGCCGTTATGGAGATTGCCTGGCGGTTAACGCGGTTTCCTGCGACATTTCTTCCGGCGAAATTGTCGGTCTATTGGGGCACAATGGCGCCGGTAAAACCACCATCATGAAGATGCTGAGTGGCTACCTGGAGCCTTCCGCCGGTGCTATTGAAATTGCCGGCATCGACCTGGCCGAGGAACCCCGCGCGGTACAGAAAATCCTGGGTTACCTGCCCGAGAATTCGCCCCTGTACCCGGATATGAGCGTCGCTGACTACCTCGATTATGCCGCGATCCTGAAGGGTCTGGAAGGACAGGCCCTGCGCGATTCCGTGCGCCGCGCCATTCGCGATACTGAGCTGTACGGTCAATTGCTGCACCCCATAGCCACCCTGTCCCGCGGTTACAAACAGCGCGTGGGCGTGGCCCAGGCGATACTCGGCTCCCCCAAGGTTTTGATTCTGGACGAGCCCACCAACGGCCTGGATCCCAACCAGACCCAGCACATGCGCGACCTGATTTGCGCGCTGTCACAGACTGCGACGGTTATTCTCTCCACCCACATCATGCAGGAGGTGGACGCCATCTGCGACCGGGCATTGATTCTGCATAACGGCCGCCTGGCCCTGGACGAAAATCTCAGCGATTTGCGCGCCGCCGGCCAGCTGATCCTCAAAACCAACCTGGCGCAGGACAGTGTCGAGAAGCTGCTGCCCGCCATCGCGACCATAAGCACAAGCTCTCAGGAGGCCGGCAAACACGAGTATCGCCTGACCCTGGCGAAGGGCTCTGAAGCGGATTCGGCCGCCGCTGCGGTGGCGGCCGCGGTGCTGGGCGCCCGCGGGGAGTTGTACCAGCTCCACACCGAAATTCGCGATCTGGAATCCGTTTTCCGCGAAGTGAACCTGCAGGAGGGCATCGCCCATGCTGCATGATCGCCTGATATCGCGTATTGCCAACAAGGAGTTGGTGCTATTTTTCGCCTCGCCGGTGGCCTACCTGTTCCTTGGCAGCTTCGCTGCTGTCACCCTGTTTGTGTTTTTCTGGGGCGAAGCGTTTTTTGCCCGCAATATCGCTGATGTGCGCCCCCTGTTTGAGTGGATGCCGATCCTGCTGATCTTCCTGAGTTCGGCCCTGACCATGCGCATGTGGAGTGAGGAGCGCCGCACAGGCACCCTGGAATATGTTCTAACCCTGCCCGTCCCCCTGTGGCGGTTTGTGTTGGGCAAATTTCGCGCCTGCGTGGTCCTGCTGACACTGGCCCTGCTCGTTACCCTGCCGTTGCCCGTGACGGTGGCCAATCTGGGCAACCTGGATTGGGGTCCGGTCCTGGCCGCCTACCTGGCCACCTTGCTGATGGGTTCAGCCTATATCGCTATCGGCCTGTACGTCTCCGCCCGCAGCGATAACCCGATCGTGAGCCTGATCGGCTCGGTGGCGGTATGTTCGATCCTCTACCTGCTGGGCACCGGCACGATGACCGGATTTTTCGGCAATACTGCCGGCGAGTGGTTGCGGGCCCTAGGCAGCGGCGCCCGTTTTGATGCTATCACCCGCGGTGTCATCGACGTCCGCGACTTGTTCTATTACCTCAGCCTGATCGCCATCTTTCTGTGTCTTAATGTGTACGCTGTGGAGCGCGAACGCTGGGCCAGCACCGGTTCCGCCACCCGCCACCGCCGCTGGAAGCTGCTGACGGCACTGGTTGTCGTGAATATCCTGGTGGCCAACACCTGGCTGAGCAAGGTCAGCAGTTTGCGGGTGGACATGACCGAGGGTGAGTTGTATTCCATCTCGGAACCGACTCACAACTATTTGTCACAGCTGCAAGAACCCCTGCTAATGCGCGGTTATTTCAGTGCCAAAACCCATCCACTGCTGGCGCCACTGGTGCCGCAGCTGCGCGATCTGTTGCAAGAGTACGAAGTGGCGGGTAAGGGCAAAGTCCGGGTGGAGATCATCGACCCCGCTGAAAACCCGAAACTGGAGGAAGAAGCCAACCAGAAATACAACATCCAGACCGTTCCCTTCCAGGTGGCGGACCGCCACCAGACCGCCCTGGTCAATTCCTACTTCAATGTGCTGGTGGAGTACGGAGACAGTTTTCAGGTACTGGGTTTTAATGACATGATCGAAGTCAAAGCCGGCGCCACCACCAATATTGATGTGCAGCTGCGCAACCCGGAATTCAACCTGACCCGGGCTATCAAGCACGTACTATACAGCTACCAGGCCGGTGGCAACCTGTTCGACAGTATCGAGGGCGAGATAGAGTTAATCGGCTACGTCTCTGCCGACGAGCTCTTGCCGGAGCTGCTGGCCAGCTACAAAACCGCCATTGAGGAACAACTTCGGGAAGTGGTTACCCAGTCCGGCGGACGCTTCAGTGTGCGCTTCATCGAACCGGAGGCCAGCGGCGGCCAGGTGGCGCAGCAGATCCAGGAAGTATGGGGCTTCAAGCCCATGGTGGTCTCCCTGTTTGACACTGCCCGGTTCTATTTCTACCTGACGCTCGCGGACAACCGCCAGGTGGTGCAGGTGCCGACCGAAGATTTCAACAGCGATAATTTTCGCCAGGCACTGGATGCCAGCCTCAAACGCTTCGCCAGTGGATTTACCAAAACCGTGGCCTTCTCGGCACCGCGGATGAACCCGCAGATGGCCATGTACGGTATGACCGGCCCCGAGTTTCGCAATCTGGAACAAACCATCACCCAGGACCACACCATCCGCAGGACGGACCTGCGCAAGGGTTCAGTTACCTCGGAAGCGGACCTGCTGGTGGTGGCCGCGCCAGAGAACCTGGATGAGAAGCAGTTATTCGCGATCGACCAGTTCCTGATGCGCGGCGGCACCGTGGTGCTGGCGACATCGCCGTTCATGTCCCGCAGCGCCGGAGGCAACCTGCTGATGGTGCCACGCAACAGCGGCTTGCAGGACTGGCTCAGCCATCACGGCGTCAGAATAGCGGAAGAGCTGGTGCTGGACCCACGCAATTCCGCTTTTCCGATACCCGTCACCCGGCAAGTGGGAGGATTCAGCTTTCAGGAATTGGCGATGGTGGACTACCCGTATTTCGTCGATGCCCGCGAGGATGGGCTGAACAGCGAACACGCTATCACCAGCGGCCTGCCGCAAGCCACCTTCAGTTGGGCTTCCCCCATTAGTGTTGACAGCGAGGCCAACTCCGCCCGTAGCGTCACCGAACTGGTGCGCAGCTCCGATCAGTCCTGGGTATCTGCTTCAACCAGTATATTGCCCCGGGTCAACGAAGACGGTGTCGGCGCCTGGCAGGCAGAGGGAGACACCGCGAGCCGGCTGCTGGGTGTGTTGGTAGGCGGTCGCTTTGACTCCTACTTCGCGGGCAAGCCTTCACCGCTACTTCCCAAAGAGGATTCCGGTGAGGATCCGGGGGAGGAAGGGGAGGAAGATGAAACAAGCCCGCCGGAAGAGCTGGACCCGCCCACCATCGGTAGCGTTATCGAGCGTTCACCCGAGTCAGCCCGCCTGATCGTCTATGCGTCCAACGATTTCCTGACTGACCAGATCCTGCGCACCATGGGTTCCATGAGTGGCGGCCAGTATCTGGGCCCACTGGAGTTGATCGCCAATACCATAGACTGGTCACTGGAGGATGAAGGCCTGCTGGGAATACGCTCAAATGCCCACTTTAACCGGACCCTGCCGCCCATGGAAAAGGACAGCCAGCTGTTCTGGGAATACCTGAACTACGCGATGGCTGTGCTGTTGCTGCTGCTTATCGCACTCCTGCAGCGCCGCAGCCGTCTGCGGCGCCAACAACAATACCTGGACAACCTGGGAGAAGTCGCATGAACCGCATAACCAGGATTTTGAGCATGCTACTGGCGGCTCAGCTGGTGTTGGTCGCGATCATGTTCTGGCCAGAATCCAGCCGCACCGATAGCGAATCAAACACGGCTCTGATGAGCTTCGATAGTGCGGGCATTACCCGCATCGTGGTCAGCGACAAGGAAACCAGCCTGGTACTGTCCCGGCTCAGCCAGGGCTGGGCTTTGCCCGAGTACCATAAGCTACCGGCTGACCCGGACAAGATCGCCTCGGCCCTGCAGACATTGCCCAGACTGTCGCGGGGATGGCCGATGGCACAAACCCAAGGTGCCCGCCAGCGCTTCGAAGTCGCTGAGGATAACTACCAGCGCAAACTTCAGTTCGCGAGCGATACGGATACGTTTAGCACTGTGTACCTCGGTACCTCCCCGGGTTTTCGCAAAGTACACGCGCGCCTGGACGGTGAGGATGCTATCTACGCGGTCGAGTTCAATACCTTTGACCTGCCCGTCACTGAATCCGGGTGGCTGGACAAAACCTTGCTGCAACTATCCGAGGTCAACGCAGTTCAGGGGCTGGATTACCAGCTCAACCGCAATGGCGACGACTGGCGCATGGCCGCTGGTGAAACACCAGTGCAAGCAACCGTCGATGGCCTGATCAACGGCCTGCAAAGCCTGCAGGTTAACGGCAGTGTCGATATCGCCATCGCCGCGATACTGCGCGACACTGAGGCACCACCCACCCTCACCGTGGGTAGTGGCGACAAGACCTATGAGTATCGGCTGTTTGAAATTAAGGACGCTTACTACCTTAAGCGCTCGGATATCGATATCTACTTCAGTGTCAGCGCCCTGGACTACGACCGCTTGAACGACGTCAACGCTGCCGTCTTGCTGCCACAGGAAGAACCGGCTGCCAGGGAGCCTGCAGCAGTGGAGGATTCCGGCAACGGGAAGCCTGCAGCAGTGGAAGCTCCAGCCAGTGCTGAGCCGGACGAAGTGGAGAACACAGGCATCGAACAGACCACAGGAACATCGGCGCCAGTTTGAATTTCCACTCATCTGATGCGACGGCACCGGCGGGAAAAAGTGAACTAAAAAAATCGCTAGCAGTGTCTCGCCCCGGTGGCGTGTGGAATATCTGGTGGTCATGAACCAACTCCTGAACGAGTGAGAATGTTGTGCGTGCACCCACTTAACGACAGAAAAAGCTGATGTCAGTCCATGTACTCCGGCGCCCTGCCCTCCTTGCGGGCTTTGATCGCCTCTTCGAAATTCTGGGTGGTCATGCGCACAAACAACTGGGCGTGACCCTCGTGATTCATATGCGAGGGCAAGCTGCCCGCATCCATACCCGCCCACAGTAACTGCTTGCTCAACTCCACCCCGAGTTGGCTGAAACCAACAATACGCTCGGCGATCTGGAAACACTCTTCCAGCAACTGCTCCTGCGGCACGGTGCGAGAAACAATGCCGATGCGCTCGGCTTCCCCGGCATCCACATCACGACCTGTCAGCATGATTTCGAAGGCGCGGGAGGTGCCGATGGCGCGGGGCAGCAGGTAGCTGAGCCCCAACTCGCAGGAAGTCAGGCCGTTGTTGATACCCGCCGCTCGGAAATAGGCCGCATCGGATGCAACCCGAATATCGGTGGCCATACTCAGGCAAAAACCCCCGCCGATAGCGGCGCCGTTAATAGCACCGATCACCGGCTGGTGCATGCCGTGAACGGCCTTGATCACGTCATCCAGAATTTTCATGGCGCGGCGCGCGATCCCGGGAATGGTCAATCCGTCAAAGATATCCATCCAGCCGGGATCTTCCATGTCGGCCCCCGAGCAAAAACCGTGGCCGCTTCCAGTCACAATCACCACCCGGGTGTCGTTGTCAAAACTGACTTCTTCCAGGGCCTCCTTGAAGGGCACCATCACATCGAAGGCCATGGCGTTCATTCGCTCGGGCCGGTTGAGGGTGATCTGGGTAACATGGGGGCGGGGTTTATCGACAAGGACATAGGACATGGCCAGGTTCTCCTGCTGCAAGTCCCTCAAGCATAGACTTCCTGTCAGGGGGGATAAATGATCAGGGCGGCCAGAATGACATGGCGAAACGGTACTGCCGCGTATCTTCATGAAGGTAGTTCGGGGGACAGTACAGAGAATGTCACTTACTTGTCCCCCGAACTACTGAGACCTGAGGCGATCAATATTACCGCGCATGTTGCTGGCAAAATCGCCGGCGGCGGGCCAGTTACCCTGGGGGCGGAACACCACCACTGCAATACCTATCTCAGCGAGGCGCTGCGCTACTTGAGGTAGTGGGTCATCTTCCCATAACATCAGCTGCGCCGGGTGTGACTGCAACAGGGCTTGCAACCGCGCCCATTCCTGCTCAGCAGGAAACTGGTCGGGCTCCCAGTGCAGGGCTACGCCGTTGATGTTGTAACGACGCTGCAGGTATTGGTACACCGGGTGGGAGTACAACACCGGTGCACCTTCGAGCTGCGCGGCAACTGACTGCAATTCGGTATCGAGTTGAGCTAATTGCTGCTGCAATGTCGCCAGGCGCTCCTCTATTGCTGTGGCTTGCCCGGGCAGCAATTCCTGCAGGGCGACGGCTACCGACTCCGCCTGCAATGCCATCAGAGACAGATCCAGCCAGACGGTGAACGCCGCTTTCGTGTGGCTGTGTGCGCCCTCGGGGCCATGGCTGTGCACCGGCGACCTGCTCTCATGGAGTATGTGCCCGGCAAACCCGGCCGAAGTATCCCGCAAACGGTTGGCCGGCATACTGACCTGGGCCAGCCAGCGGGCGTAGTTGGCACCATTGAGCAGCACCAGGTCTGCCTGCTGGTAGCGCGCAACGATCTCGGGCGGTGGTTTCCAGAACGCCGGATCTTCGCCAGTGGGTGCGGGAAACTCAACGCTGGTGGCCCCGGCGGATAGCTGCTGCGCCAGCCAGGCCAGGGGATAATTGACCGTATACACCACCGGTACAGATTTGTCTTCAGCAGCAGAAGGTGCTCGTGCTTCTTCCTCCTGCTGGCCGCATGCCGTCAGACCCACCGTCAGTACAAGGCAGAGTAAGCGCATCACATCACCACCGCCTGCAACAGCGGCCCCCCGAATGTGATGGTCAAGGCGGTGAGGACGGCGGCCAGGAACAGCGCCAACAGGGTCACCACCAGTGCCTCGGCCAGCATCAGGCTGGTAATGACGAACCGGCTGCCACCGAGGCGCAGCAGGGTCAACTGCTCACCCCGGCGCGCCCGCCAGGACAATAAAAACACCAGCAATATCACGGCGCCGGTGGCGACGGCCACCATGACCATGGCCACCAGCACATAGCGCTGAACCGCGAAAACCGTTTCCAGTAACTGGTCGATGACCTCACGCGGCGACAGCATCTGCAGGGTTTCGTTGGACTGGTAGCGGCCCTGGATCAGTACCCGACCTTTATTATCCCGGGGTACCGGCAGAATAGCCGTCAGGGGCAATCGGCTCAGATCGCCGTGAAAGTGAAAGCTGTCTATATTGTCCGGCGTGATTTCGTTGTATTGCACCAGCGAGGCATTGGCAACGATGCGCTCACCCTCGGTTTTCAATATGGCGCCTGCCGCCTGGCTTGAGGTCAGATCCTGGTGTCCGTGGCCCAGCCCCTCAATGATCCAGGCGGTCTTGAGGTCGACAAAAATCGCCCCGTCGTCCTGATCGAAGCGCGGCGCCAAGATCCCGACTACCGGCATTTTCAGCGGGTAAACACCAGCAAGTTCAAACACGCTCTCCGGTGAAGACAGCACCGTGTCGCCCACATTGACGCCCAGGACCTCCGCCGCCCGCGCACCCAGCACCGCCTCGCCGAGGCTAACCAGCTGCCGGCCTTGAGCCAACTCAAGACCGCGAAATTCGAAGTAATCGAGGCTGGTGCCGACAATGGGCACGCGCTGGCTGTGAAAACGCACATACAGGGGAATCGGGTCCACCAGACCCGACTGCCGCAGATCCTGCTGTTGTCCGTAGTTGAGCGGCTGGGGATAATCGGAGGAGAAGTACAGGGAGTTGAGCACCAGTTCCAGCGGGCTGCCGCGGCGGCCCAACAACAGCGGGGTGGCGTCGGCCCGGGCGGTGATGTCGGTGGCGGTGCGCTCCACTACCAGTTGCAAACCCAGCGGCAAATACACCACCAGGGTAACCGCGGCGATGAGGATTGCCGATTTCCAGCGGTGCCAGAGAATATAACGCCAGGCCAGGTAGAGTACACCCCTCACGCCGGCCGCCACTGATTCAGTTGCTGGAAATCCAGCACCCGGTCGAAGCGATCCAGCAGCTCCCGGTCGTGAGTCACCACCACCAGTGTCGCCGCGTATTCTCGCGCGTAGTCGACCAGCAGGTCCAACACCAGGAATTTATTGCCCGGGTCGAGGTTGCCGGTGGGCTCGTCCGCCAGAATCAGCGCCGGTTCCAGCAACAGGGCGCGGCTCACGGCCACCCGTTGCCGCTCACCCTGGGACAGCTGGTCGGGATAGCGGTCCAGCTTATCGGCAATGCCCACGCGCTCAGCCAGATCTGCCGCACGCTGTTGCTTGTCCGCCGTGACCCGCAGATCGCGACCGATCCGCAGCGGCAGCAGGATGTTGTCGCACACCGAGAGGTAATCCAGCAATTCGAAGTTCTGGAACACCAGCCCCAACTTGCGGATGCGGAAATCTCGCCGCGCGGCATCCGACATGGCCGTTACCATCTCGCCGGCCACGGCAATACTGCCCCGGTCAGGCAAGAGTACACCGGCCAGCAGATTCAACAATGTGGTCTTGCCACAGCCGCTGGGTCCGATCAGAGCCGTGTGCTCACCAGGGGCAATCCGGGCACTGGAGATTTGCAGGGTAAAAGTGCTCTGCGGGTAGCGGAATTCCAGGCCCTCAAGCTGAATCATGAGCTAGAGCCGTTGCTCTTGCAGAATATTCATGTCGATGAGTTTCCAGCGACTATCAATGGCCTGGATCAACAACTCGGCCTGGTACTGGTTGGTGCGAGTGTGCACATGACCCCAGTGCCCCACCGAGCCATTGACTTTCCAGGTGGCGTGGGCGCGAAAGGCGTTGG
>JAPUKZ010000357.1 GCA_027295405.1 Gammaproteobacteria bacterium | reverse complement strand
TCAGTGTCACCTTTAGCCGGATACAATTGAGATGTTCATTCCGCAGATGATCAACTACAAGATGACCGGGCTCATCAGATTCAACAAGGGTTGCTATACCGGCCAGGAGGTGGTGGCGCGCATTCACTATCGGGGCAAGTTGAAACGGCCCATGGTGCTGGCGAGCATAAACCTGGAGCCAGACGCCGATTTGAGTGCTGCTGGAATGTCGGAAGGCCGCACCTCGGAACGCCGCATCGCCGCCGCCGGTACACCCCTCTACAAGCCGGGGAGTGAACAGAGCATCGGTAATGTAGTCAACTGCGCCAGAGACGGCGACTCATATCGCTTGCTGGTGGTGGTAACCAGCGCGGCAGTTGACGAGGGCGTGCACCTGGCGGACCCGGCGGGGCCGCAACTCAGCTTCCACGACCTGCCCTATCCGCTGCCCTCCGACTGAGGGGGCTTCTTATGGCACTACTTATGGCACCACTTATGGTACTACGCGTCTGGCAACTGCCAATCCACGGGTCCGAGCTGCCTGGATTGCAGGTAGGCGTTGGCGCGGGAGAAATGCTTACAGCCAAAGAATCCCCGATGTGCACTCAGTGGTGATGGATGTGGTGCCCGCAACACACAATGGCGTTGCTCATCAATGATCGCACCCTTGCGCTGGGCGTAAGCGCCCCAGAGCATGAACACCACCCCTTCACACTGCCGGTTCACCACCTCGATAGCAGAGTCGGTAAAACGCTCCCAGCCACGCCCCTGATGGGAGGCGGCATTGGCACGTTCCACAGATAAAACACTGTTGAGCAGCAATACTCCCTGCTGCGCCCAGTGGTTGAGACAACCGTGAGCAGGCATGCTCACTCCCAGGTCCTGCTCGATTTCCTTGTAGATATTCACCAGGGACGGCGGCAGGGCCACCCCTGGTACAACCGAAAAGCACAGGCCGTGGGCCTGACCCGGACCGTGATAGGGATCCTGGCCCAGAATCACCACCTTTACCGCACCCAGCGGCGTCCGGTTGAAGGCGTTGAACATCTCCCCACCCGGTGGGTAGATTACCTTCCCGGCACGCTTTTCCGCACGTAGAAAGCCACTCAGTTGCTGCATATAGTGCTGGCTGAATTGCCCGCGTAACTGCTCCAGCCAGCCAGCTTCCAGTTCGATCGCCACCAGTTTCCTCCTCCATGATCCAGATCCTGATCCAGATCAGCTGCCATGGTCTGCGCAGCAGGATACACAGAATACAATAGCAGCGTGCAAAATCAGTAATCGAATTCCATGAGTAGCAATCAAACCCTCTACCAAGCGCTGGGCGAAGACGGTATTCGCGCAATCTGTAACGCGTTCTATGAGATTATGGACAGGTTACCCGAGGCCGCCGACATTCGTCGCCTGCACGCCGAGGACCTCACTCCCATGAAAGAGAAGTTGGGCGACTATCTGGTAGACAGGATGGGAGGGTCTCCCCTTTATGCAGACAAGCACGGCACTGAGTGCATGACCACGCCCCACGAGCACTACGCCACAGGTCCACGGGAACGCGATCAGTGGTTACTGTGTATGGACAAAGCCCTGGATACCGTTGCTGTGGAAGCGGAGGTACGGGAGATGCTGAAGGACCCCCTGTACCGACTTGCCGACGCCGTACGCAATCGAGAGCAGTCCCTCACCAATGACAACCCCGACGTCATCGCTATAGTCTAGGGTGATTGACTACTCACAATCAGCTCGTTGCGCACCAGTTCAGCGCTACGTTTGCTGCGCTCGTATTTACGCGCCGGGGTATTGACTGGCTCACTGAGGGGGCCCGCAGACCGCGCAGCGTGGCGTCGTTCTTCTGATACCGCCTGGTAACGGGTACTGCGCTGCAGTGGTTTCCGATCCAGTCCCCGGATACGCGCCTCCATCACCGGCGGCGCCCACTCCTGGCCGTGCTGGCTACCTGCGGCGCGGGTAATGCTCTCGTTCATCAGGGTTCCACCCAGGTCGTTAGCACCTGCTTGCAAACAGGTGCTGACTCCCGCCTCCCCCATTTTTACCCAGGAGGTCTGGATATTGTCGATGAGCCCGTGCAATACCAGGCGGGCAACCGCGTGCATGAGAATGGCTTCCCTGAAGGTGGGTCCTTTGCGGGCACGCCCCTTGAGGTACATCGGCGCTTCCATGTGCACGAATGGCAAGGGTACAAATTCTGTGAAACCACCGCTGCGCTGCTGCAACTCGCGAATCCGCAGCAAGTGCCGCGCCCAGTGCAGCGGCTTTTCCACGTGACCATACATGATAGTGGCGGTGGTATTGAATCCCACCTCATGTGCAGCTGCCATCACCTCCAGCCACTGCCCTGTGCTGATCTTGTCGGGGCACAAAACCTGGCGCACCTCGTCATCCAGGATTTCCGCCGCAGTACCCGGCAAGGTCCCGAGCCCAGCATCGCGCAATTGGCTAAGGTAAGCCTTGAGCGACAGCCCCAGGGTCAGTGCACCTTGCCAGACCTCCAGCGGTGAAAATGCATGGATATGCATGTCAGGCGTGGCCTGCTTCACCGTCGCGACAATATCCAGATAGGTTTGCCCGGTATATTCCGGATGAATGCCGCCCTGCATGCACACCTCGGTGGCGCCCCGCTGCCAGGCCTCCTGGCAGCGCCGCGAAATTTCGTCGGCATCCAGGTCGTAGGGCCGGCCACGCAAATTCTCACTCAGTTTGCCCTTGGAAAAAGCGCAGAACTGACACTTGAAATAGCAAATATTGGTGTAGTTGATATTGCGGTTCACCACGTAGGTCACGGTATCACCGTTAACCAAAGCCCTCAGCTGATCCGCCTGTTGGCAAAGCCAGGCGAAATCCTTGCCCCGCGCCGCATACAAACGCACCACCTCCGCGACCTCCAGGGTCAGGCCCTCACGGCAGCGCTGGACAATGTGTCGAACATCTGCCGATACCTCGCTAGCGCTTATTGCGGCAGTCACTGCCTCGAGAACTTCCGCCGGAGGTTCTACCGCCTCCCCGGGGCACCAGTCGTCGGTGCGGGGAAAACCCTGCGCGTCGATGGATTGCAATATCCGGGTCTGCAGCGACTGATCCAGCCAGACCGACCCTTCGCCAGCAAAGGCGGGGTACACGGTCAGGCGTTCCTGCAGGTATTTCCCGGCGCTGGCCGTCTCCCGGGCCAGCGTTTCCAGGTGCGGCCAGGGGGCTTCCGGATTGACATAGTCCGGGGTCAGTGGTGATACCCCACCCCAGTCATTGATACCGGCGGCAATCAGTTGCGGCAACACCCCCGGGCTCAGGTTGGGTGGTGCCTGGATGTTCATTTCGGCACCGAACAGGATTCGGGCAACGGCGATAGTCCACAGCAACTCGTCCAGGTCGGGCTCTTCAGCCTCGGCCATCAAGGTGTCAGGCTTGGCCCGGAAGTTCTGGATGATGACTTCCTGCAGGTGGCCGTGCCGCCGGTGGCTGTCACGCAACAACAACAGACTTTCGATCCGTTCGCGCCGGGTTTCCCCAATGCCAATCAGAATGCCGGAGGTGAAAGGAACACTGGCACGCCCCGCTCGCTCAATTGTCTCCAGCCGGACCGCGGGGACCTTGTCGGGGGAACCGTAGTGGGGCATGCCCTTCGCACACAAACGCTCGGCCGCTGACTCCAGCATGATGCCCATGGATGCCGATACCTTGCGCAGTTTTGCAATTTCAGCATCGTTCATGCAACCGGCGTTGATGTGGGGTAACAAGGTGGTTTCCTGCAGTACCCTTGACGCTACATGCTCTACATAGTCCAGGGTGCTGGCAAAGCCCAGTTCCGCCAGCGCCTTGCGCGCGGTGCTGTAGCGCAGCTCCGGTTTCTCACCCAGGGTGAACAGGGCTTCCTTGCAGCCCATTGCCTGCCCTTGCCGGCACAATTCCAGCACCTGCTCCACGCTAAGGTAGGGGGCAGGCAGATGCCGGGGTGTTTGCGCGAAGGTACAGTAGTGACACACGTCCCGGCACAAATGGGTCAGGGGAATAAATACCTTGCGGGAATAGGATATGACATTAGCATGCCCACGATCCCGCAACTGGGACGCCACCGCTGCCAGGTGAGCGGTATCTTCCAGCTCTGCAAGAGCCAGCGCCTGGGTATCAGTGGGTGGCTCACCCAGGCTGACTTGCTGTAGCAAAGCTTCCAGCTCAAGGTTCTCAAACTGCGTCATGTTTTCTACCCTCTGGCTCACGGCCCAGGCCAGCGCGTTGCAGCGCTGCCAGGCGCGCTCCGATGGCAGCGTCCAGCAGCAAGGCCGCGCTATTGGGCGCTAGCTCCCCGGCCTGCAGGTGCTCATACAAGTGCAACAGGTCAGCGGGAGTATCCACATCAAGGCCGATACCGATGCGCCGCAGCAGGCAGACCTTGTGTCCAAGCGCCCTTCCCGAGCGCTGGTGCGCCTGGCAACTGTTGTCTCCATAGTGAAAGGTCGGTCGTTTCCGGACCGGAAACAGCATTGCGTTGGTCCCGGTACCGGCCAGATCCGGGCCTATCACCATATCCACATCGCTGCCCTCGTACAATGCCAACAGCGCCGTAACATCTTGCTGTTGCAACAGGGGAATATCACCGTGCAGGACCAGCACCTCTTTGGCTCCGCGAGCGGCCAGAAAATCAGTGGCAGCAGCGACCGCGCCATTGAGGCCGCGGCAGCCCAATTGTTTCTCGGCCACCCACTGCAGCGAGTATTTGTGTGCCAACATCTCCGCAGAAGGGTCATCAGAGACTACCAGCACACCTTGCAGACCCTGGTGACCGTGGAGGACCGCAAACACGTCCTCCACCATCGCCTGCACCAGGGCTCGCCGTTCGTGCGGAGCCAATATCCCGGCCAGGCGACTCTTGGCCTTCACTAAATCCTTCAGTGGCAGTAGGGCCCACACCATCAGCGAGCGCTCTCTGCCAGTTCGATGATGGCGCTTGCCAGTGCCTCTCGCTCCGCCAGCGTCTTCATAATAGTGGAGCTCACGGCCACAGTCATTCCCAATTGTTCAATGGAAGCAGCCAGTTTAGCGTCACTTTCATCTACAACAAAGCAATCAATCACGCCCTGGTAGTGCTGCGCTACCGCAAGTGCTGTTACCGGCACTCCCAGTTCCGCCATCATCTTGGCGGCCGGACCCTTTATCGCCATGCCGGCGACTATCGGAGAGACCGCAATAACCGGTGCTTTACATTCCCGCAATGCCTGGCGTACCCCAGGCAAGCCCAGAATGGGGTCGACACTGACGAAGGGGTTGGAGGGGCAGATGATCACTCCGCTCAGATCGGAACTGGCGAGCTGGGCCATAAAATCCGGCTGCGGCCGTGCCGCATCAATCCCCGCAAACTCAAAACCAGTCACTGCGGGTTCGCACTGCCGGCGCACGAAATAGTGCTGGAAAGGGAGTGCCCCCTCCCCGGTATGAACCACGGTAGATACCTCATCATCACTCATGGGCCAGAGTGGGTATTGCACCCCCAGCTGTTGGCACAGCCGGCGAGTGACCTGGCTCAGCGTGTGGCCCTCAGCCAGCAACTGGCTGCGCTGGATATGGGTAGCCAGGTCACGATCACCCAGCCTGAACCAGGTCTCTCCACCCAGTGTTTCCAGCGCGGCCAGAAAATTCCAGCTCTCGCTAGCCAGGCCCCAGCCTCGCTCAGTGTCATTCAATGCCGCCAGCGTATACATCACCGTATCCAGGTCGGGGGAAATGTGTAAGCCATGGTGACGGAAATCGTCCCCGGTATTGGCCACGATGGACAGCTGCCCGGTGGCCAGGCAGCGGGACAGGCCCAATACCAGCTTGGCTCCACCCACGCCCCCGGAAATGGCCAGGAACTTCTTGTTGGCAGCACTCGCCATACTATCAGCGAAACATATCCAGTTCCCGTTCCCGCAGCAGTGCGCGGGAACCGGTTTGCGCAGGCTGCCAGCGTGCACCGCGCACCAGCACTACTGGACAGCCCTCATCTGCTTGCCCCATCACCAACGAAGCCGCTGCTGCCAACTCATCCGCCACGGCCACTTCCGTGACTTCCAGCTCTCGCCCGAACAGGTCAGGATCTCCAATCTGGTTGCTGAGGGGTTCCATGCCAGCGCTACCTATTGCCATTCCCACCGTACCATTTCGCCAGGCGCGACCGGCGCTGTCATTGATGATCACTGCGATCTCTGCCCCGAACGCCGCGGCCAGGGCAAGCCGCAGGGCCTCAGCACTGCGGTCGGAATCCTTGGGCAGCAGCAAGACGCTGGGATCTGAATCCACACGCGGAATATTGGATTTGTCGATACCCGCATTGGCGTGCACATAGCCCAGCTGGTGTTCGACGATGATCACGCCGGGCCGGCTGCGGAGTACCTCCCGCGACTCGCGCAGGATCAACTCTACCTGGCGCGGATCCTTGTCCGTGGCTTCCGCCAGGGCAATGGCCTCCGGGCCGGGCTCAACCTCTGCCAGTCGCACATAGCGGCCCTCCGCCTTGGACACAATCTTCTGGGCAAGCACCAGCAGGTCTCCGTCCTCCAGCCCAAGTTCGTTGGCCTGAAGGGATTCGAGCAGCAGCTGATCGAGCTTGTCCCCCGGCTCAACCAGGGGGAAGTCCTGCAAGGGGATCAGCTGCAGCCGTGTGGTCATTCCGCCGCGCCCAACCCCGAAATAGTGATGCCAGCGTGACACTTGTACTGACGGTTGATATTGATCAACACAGAAGTGAGAGCCTCGGCAGCGGCCGCGTTATTGATCAAGCCAGCGTGAAAACCGCGCATGCCAGCCGCTTTCACCAGCTTGATAACCTCGGCGCGGGCCTGCTTGCTATCGCCGCACACCAGCACGTCACAATCGAGCCCGTGACCTTCCTGCAGGTGGTGCGCTGCCACATTCTGAAATGCCGAGACCACCCGTACTTCCTCACCCAACAACTCCTGCGCTATCTGGCCGGCAGAACCCTGCTCCGGTAACTGCACCCGACCCACCTTGGGCGGAACCAACGGCACCGTAACGTCGATAAGAATTTTGCCCTGCAAGGCGGGCTTGACGCGTTCCAGGGTACTTGCCTGATGGCTGTACGGCACGGTCAGTGTGATGATGTCCGCGGCACTTGCAGCCTCCAGGTTTTCCATGGCTTCGACACCGACCTCGGCAACTCCGCGCTCAGCCATCACCTCGCGCAGATCCGCAGCAGCGGCTTCAGCCTTGTCCCGGGTACGGGAGCCAATAATGACCCGGTAGCCCGCCTGCGCCCAGCATCGGGCCAGGCCGGTGCCAAGGTCGCCAGTACCCCCCAGTATGGCCAATACCGGCAATGATTCATTCTTCATAATGTAATTCTCGTTGTTTAGTAAACCAGAGTTGCGTCCCCGCCTGGACCACCAGGCAGCGGCTGTGATTGCACCTTCGCCAGGAAGGAGGGTACGATACGCGCCGCCCCGGCATATTATGTAAATAACTGCATTTTAACAAGGGAGACTTGTGCAGAGTCTCCCAGGTCACAGAGCAAGCCCGAACATGGAAAACCCAGTAGATCTGAGTGGTAAAGTCGCCATCGTCACCGGCGGTGGCAAAGGCGTCGGCAAAGGCATCAGCGAACGCTTGTTGGAGGCCGGAGCCCAGGTGGTGATTTGTGGTCGCACAAAACCCGAGCAGCTGCCGATGGGTGGCGACAGAGAAGCGATTTTTACCCGCTGTGACGTGCGCGATGTGGAACAGGTTCAAGCCTGTGTCGAATTCACCGTAAACAGGTGTGGCAGGCTGGACATACTGGTCAACAACGCCGGCGGTGCCCCCTCTGCAGAAGCAGCCACCGTCTCGCCGCGGTTCTCCGAGGCCATCATTCGACTCAATTTGATTGCACCACTGAACTTCGCGCAAGCGGCGAATACAGTTATGCAAAGCCAGGACGAGGGTGGTTGCATCATCAACATTGCCAGTGTCAGCACCATTCGGCCGTCTCCCGGCACTGCCGCCTATGGCGCCGCCAAGGCCGGCCTGGTCAATCTGGGTACCTCGCTGGCCGTCGAGTGGGCACCCAAGGTACGCATTAATGCCATTATCTGTGGGTTGACAGAAACCGAGCAATCCCATCTCCACTACGGTGACGAGGAAGGGCTAGCGGCGGTGGGTCGAACTATCCCGCTGGGCCGAATGGCCATACCCCGTGATATCGGCGACAGTTGCCTGTTCCTGGCCTCCCCCCTGGCCAGCTATATCTCCGGGGCCAGCATCGCCGTGCACGGCGGCGGCGAGGTACCCGTCTTTCTGGGCGTAGCCAACGCTGATACCGGGAATTGACCATGCGCGCAGACTGGCCCGCCATCTGCCGCGGGGTCTCCTATTGGGAAGACACCAGATCTGCCGGTGGCGGGCACTGCAGCAAGCGCATAATTTACGGCAACCGCGACGGAATCGATTACTACGGCTCATCGGTAGTAGCACTGGATGCTCGCAGCGGCAAACTGCGCTGGCATTTCCAGACGGTGCATCACGATGTCTGGGACTACGACGTCGCTTGCCAGCCAACCCTGTTTCAGCTTGAGGGCATGTTCACTCCGCCTTCCATGCCCGCACCGGGGCCGAATTATGGCGTCATGATCTGCCCTACACCGGCAATGCGACACCTGTCAGTTATCGGCTAACACCCCAATCCAGACAATTTGTGGTCATCGACGCTGGAGGACACGGCTGGTCCAGCCCCGGTGATGCCCTGGTTGCCTTTACCCAGTCTGTGACCCCGTCCACAAAAATCCACGAATTGAACAGTCCTCGCTTGTGATTCCGCGAGGATAAAGGGTTATACTGATCGTGTTTGATCGTCGGCCTGCACCGAGTCCACGGGGCTAGACCAACAGGGGTATAAATGCCAAAAGCGGAAGAGCTGCCGAAGAAACAGCCAGCCGAGATTCATGTAGAAGGGATTCCGCGTTACGCGGGAGAGATCAGTGCGTTCCTGGACCAGGCGCTGCTGATGATCGATACCCGCGTGATGCAAGGTAAACAAACCGGTGATAAGCTCCAGATTCACGCTGGCAGTCAGGCCGACCTGGTCTTTCGGGAATTGTTCGACGAGGACGGCAGTCCGATAATCGTCCCGGTGACGCTGGAATCCGCCACCGGAACGAACCTGAGTCTCACCTTTCGCGATGCCGTGTCCATCGCTACCGGCAACCTACTGAGTACGCTGCGCTCTGAAAGCAGTCCCAGTGAGCAAACCAAGCGCCCACTTACCGGCGATATTCTGCCTGAATTACGCAAGCGTTCCCTGCGCCAGTTGGACAAGGTGCTCAATGACTTCCTGTTGGCGCTGGCCGATCACCTGTTTGACATGTCCTCGCGCCCCCAGAGCAGAGACCAACAGGACGAACTGTACGAGTCGATGAACATCATCAAGCGTCAACGGGAAGCCATGCGCGAGGCCTTCGCCGAGCAAATCAATTACTATTTCGATGATCCGGTAAGACGGGAGAAAGACGACAAATCCGCGAGCACGGATGATGATGAGTTCTCGGAACTGGGCCTGGTCGATATACAGGACTTTGAGGATACCCTCTCCCTGGACCGGATGATCAAGATCGGTGTGGGCAAATATGCACCACTGCTTGAATGCCTGACCATACGCTACGCCGAGCTGACCAGCATGGACCCCCTGCAAACCCGGTTGCCCATGCACGTGGCCCAGGTCTGTCGCGCATTTCGAACCTCGCTGGAGAATCGCGAACTCCCGCAGGAAATCGGCCCGGAGATCTACAGCTTCTTCTCCGAGCGGGTAGTCCGCAACCTGGACGCACTGTATACCGGCCTGAACGCCTTCCTGCGTGACCAGGGCGTATGCCCGACGATAGAAGAACAGGTCAAGAAACATGGCTCCATTCTGCAACCCAAGGAAACTGGGCGACCCGATGACAAGCGGTCTGAATCAACGCCGGAGTCGGAGCCAGAAACAGCTTCAAAAACCGGTCCGAAACCGGAAATAGCGCGTGAATCAGCACCGGTCAAGCAGGACGACTCCCTGGTGGAACAGGCCCAACGTGGCGGCTTTGACTTTTCGGCTGAGGGGGTAGGCGCAGTACCAGACACTGCTGCGGGAGCCACTGGATCGGCTGCCCCGAGCAGCGCCCAGTTTGATACGGACAGCCTGTATCGATCAGTGATGGACGCGCTCAGCTTCAAACAAGGTAGCGGGCTGGCGGGTGGTTATTCCCCCTGGGGGGCTTACCGCACCGGGAATGCATCGGCAGCAGGCGGTGCAGGTGCCGGCGGTGTTGGGGTTGGTGCCGGCGGTGTTGGGGTTGGTGCTGGCGGTGTTGGGGTTGGTGCAACTGCTGGTGCTGGTGCACCCGCTTCCGGCGGGACGGCGGCCGGGACCGCTGATCAGCCAGGCGACAGTGGAGTGCCGCAAAACGCGGCTAATCCCGCCGTGTTGGCCGCCGCTCTCTCCAGCCTGCAGCACAGCAGCAGCGCCCGTTCCGAATTGCAGAAAACCTCCTCCCTGCGGGAATACCTGGCCCGGAATCACAGTCAAATTTCCGCCTTGAAAGGCACCGACGGTATCGCCCCGGAAAGCCTCAACCAACTCGATCTGGTTGACAGCCTGTTCAGCAGTATCCGCACCGATGTGGACGTCATGCCGGACCTGCAACCATCACTGGGGGACCTGCATATCCCCCTGGCCAAACTGGCCCTGATGGAGCCTGAGTTCTTCATCGACAAACAACACTCGGCGCGGGGAGTCGTCGACAAACTGGCGCAGCTGTCCTCTTCCGCCAACTACCCGAACAAGCCCCTGGAAAACCGGGTCACCAAAATTGTTGAAAGCATTGTCGAGAACTACGAGACAGACAGTGAAGTTTTCGATGATGCACTGCAGTTACTGGACAAGCTGGTCGTGCAACAGGAGCGCGCGCTGGAGCGCAATGTCGAGCGCGTCATCAAGACCCAGGACGGTCAGCAGAAACTGCAAAAAGCACATCGCGCGGTAGACAAACTGGTACACAGCCGCATTCGACCTCCGACTGCCCCGCGGGTCATGGTAGACCTGATTGAGAGCGGTTGGCGCGACTTGCTGATACTCACCCATGTCAAAAACGGCCCCGGCAGCAAAGCCTGGAAAGACTACGTAAAAACCCTGGACTTGCTGTCGCTGTGGCTGATCGAGCAACAGAAAGGCGGCGTCAGCGAGCAGGTTGCGGTGGAGCGGGCACTGGAAGCCGAACCCTTTGTGGATATGATCCACCACCAGATTACCACCACCTTGCCCACCAACGTGAGCCACGAGCCGGTGCTGATCGAACTCAAGGAAATCCTTGCCGGTCGCGCCGAAGTCGAGCTCGTGCAAATCGATCCCATCCCCCGCGACGCCACCCCCGCCCCGGCGCAGATACGTAAGAAAATCGACTCCCTGCCGCGCCTGCGGCGCTGGGTGAAACGCGTAGAGGAGTTGAGCACGGGTACCTGGCTGAGCTTCAAGGATAAGGACGGCAAGAACCGCCGCATGCAGCTGACCTGGATCAGCGAGGACAAAGACCGCTATATTTTTGTCAATGAGCGCGGCCAGAAAATAGCCGACCTGGGCACAGTAGAATTTGCCCGTCAGCTCTCCAAGGGGGTCAAACCACCCTCACACGCAGAGGACCTATCGCTGGTCGACCAGAGTATGTACAACACTCTGGAGCACGTGCAGAAATCGCTCAGTTTCGAGAACAATCACGACTCACTGACCCGGCTCACCAACAAGAAAGCATTCATGGAGCAGCTGGATGTCACGCTCACGCACGCCAAGGCCAAGCACTCCCAGAACGGCCTGCTCTGCATCGACATCGACCAGTTCAGTCTGGTGAACGAGGTGTACGACGAGGTCACCGGCGACCAGGTCTTGAGCGAATTTGCCAAGCTGTTGGCACAACAGCACAACGACAAGGTTTTCTCCGCCCGCCTGGAAGGGAACAAGTTCGCTGTGTTATTGAAAGACCGCTCCATGGAACAGGCGGTCGCACACGCGGAGAACGTTCGCACAGACATTGAGAAGAGCCCGATCACCCTGGACAATGACCGGGTCTCCTTCACGGTCAGCATCGGTATCGCTCCGCTACTGGACCACCACGAGTCGGTTGAACAGGTGATGTCCAACGCCGAGTCCGCCCTCCGCAACGCCAAGGAAGAAGGCCGCAACAAGGTGGTGCAATTCCGCGACGAGCACTGGCAGGCCGAGGAATACAAGTCCCGGGAAGCGGCCTCAATCGCGAAGCTCGAGAAGACCCTGGAAACCGACAGTTTTGTACTGCGTGCCCAACCGATTGTCCGCAACCGTGGCGACGTCAAATCCGCCAGGGTGTATCACTATGAAGTGCTGCTGGGCCTGAAAAATGAAAAAGGCGAGCTGGAGTCGCCGCAGGATTTCATCGTCAATGCGGAACGCTTCGGCTACATGGTTGATGTCGATCGCTGGGTCATCAATCAGGTATTTACCTGGATCAGCCAGCAGATGGACGAGCAGAAGCAGATCCCCTATCTGGCGATTAATATTTCCGGCACCAGCATTTCCGATGACAATTTCATGGATTACCTGCTGGAACAGATTTCAGAATACGGGGTCGGCACCAATCGTCTCTGCTTTGAGATCACCGAGACCGGCACTATTTCCAATATGGTGAAAGCCGGTGATTTCGTGCGCCAGTTGAAGAACATCGGTTGCAGATTCGCCATTGATGATTTCGGCACTGGGCTGGCGTCGCACAGTTACCTGCGCGAGTTGCCGGTGGATATGCTGAAGATTGACGGCACTTTCATATCCAAGATCCACGAAAACGACCGCGATTACGCGATGGTCAAATCCATCAACGATTTGGCTCATTTCCTCGGCCAGGAGACTATCGCCGAATTCGTTGAGAACGACGCAATTATTGAGAAATTACGGGAAATCGGCGTGGACTACCTGCAGGGCTGGGGAGTGGGCAAGCCCATCCTCTTCGAGGATCTCACCAAAACCCTGGAAGCCTTGGAAAAATAATAGGTTAAACTGCCGCCACCGCAGTCGGCTGAAGCAGCAATGACGGAAAAAATTGATCTGGATTATGATAGCCTGGTCGGCTTGATCTATGAAGGGAGTCTGGAAGACAGGCCCTGGCAGAGCTTCCTGCCGCGCCTGCGCGAGGCCATGGATGCACACGCAGTGTCATTGGTACTGCGGCCGCCAGCGGCAGGAGACAAGGGCGTGATCCTGAATTGCCGGCGCGGTGCAGATTCGGCAAGCGTAGATAGTCTGGCCGATCCCAACGACTGGGAAGCCATAAGCTACCGCGAGCAGTTTTTTGCCCTGGATCCCTTTGTCAACCTGCCCCCGGGGAAAGTAGTCACCCAGCAGGAATTGGTTCCGGACCAGGAGTTGCTCAACTCAGCATACTACCGGGACTACCTCGAACCTATCGGCGTATTTCATATACTCGGCGTAGACACGGTGGAACCCAACGGCTTGATTGCACGCCTGCGGATTGCCCGCCAACGCTACGAAGAAGCCTTCACCGAGCAGCACAAGCAACTGTGCGAAAAGCTTCTGCCACACCTGCGGCGCGCTATTCAGATACATGCCCGCCTCAATCGTACCGAATCAGAGCGCGACGTCTACGCCGGTGCGGTTGAGCAGCTGTCGGTGGCAACCATTATCCTTGACGCAGAGGGACGGGTCCTGCATACCAATAGCGTGGCCGCGGGCATCCTGGCAATGAAGGATGGAATCGCCGTGCTCGAACAGGAATTACAGCTGGGAAACCGCGCTGCCAATGAACGTCTGCAACAGCTACTCAGCACCGCGATTGGTGCTCAACGGGCCGGGGAGACCAGTATGGCCAGGGCCTTGCGAGTCCGCCGACCGTCCGGCCTGCCCGACCTCGGGCTGGTCCTGCGTCCCATTCCCGCCGCCGAGTGGGCCGAGGGTCAATCCAGCCCCTGCGTCGTCGTTTTCATCAGCGATCCCCGGGGACAGGAAAACGCCTCGCAACAGATGCTGGCAGAATTGTTCGAGCTAACCCCCGCTGAGGCCAATCTGGCGATCAAACTGGCGCGGGGCTTGAGCCTCGCCGCGGTATCCGCGGAGCAGAACATCTCCCAGCACACGGCCCGGGCACAACTAAAGTCGATCTTCGCCAAGACCGGAGCCACCCGGCAGGCAGAGCTGGTCAGGCTGGTACTGAAAAGTGTCGCCTCACTGGGCTGAGTCTAGTGACTCCCTCACCGTGCGAACTTGTGCCCCCAGATGCTGGGCAGCGCCGATTTGGTCGGGGTGTAGTTGCTCCAGTCCATTTTCAGGCCTTCGCAACCGAATTCCATGGGGAAGCCACCCGGTGTCATCATGTAGAAAGACAGCATGCGATCATTGGTGTGCCGACCCAGGGTGGAGGTAACAGGAATCTCGCGCTGCAATACTCGATCCAGGCAGTAACCCACTTCATCCACCGTTTTCACCTCCACCATCAGGTGAATACAGCCCGCG